>NZ_MAYS01000387.1 GCF_001756855.1 Candidatus Erwinia dacicola
AGCGCTGGAGATGACGCTGCGGGAAAAGCCGGAGAAGCCGGGGTTTGCGGTGCTGATGAAGGGCTTCCTAGGTACCGACCCGTACCAGTGCATCCTGTGCGGCGAACGGCTGCGTTTTGCCGGCGCTGAGGCAGGAACGCAGGCGATGGCATGACTGTCGGAAAGGTTGCGTGGAATGGAGAAAAAGCGATGGTTGCGGATGACTGAGCCGGATCAGTGTGCCTGAAAAATGGCTTTCCGGTTAAAAACACGACAGAAACTGCAAAGCTTTAAAATGCTGATTTATCTGCGAACAGATAAGGTAAAAACCTGTTTTTATGCTCAGAAATTGGAAATCATTTCCAACATCTAGGTACAGGGCGAAGCCCCATTCGTTGAATAAACGTTTTTGAGTTATGAATTCTTGTGGGCGTTTATCGCAAATACCATAACCGTAGAAAAGTTGGCTGGCAAACGGCAAACCACACCTCGAATGCGCAAAGCGTTAATTAAGGCTTTGCTGCCCCACCCTTTCCATCGACAATTATACTGAAAATGAGGCGTTCCAAAAGCGGAATATACTGCTGCCCGGTTATTTGCATTGTGATCGTTTTGTTATTAAAACTCTGTAGACATCGAATGTCCGGTCGGCTGAATATATGACCACGCAGAGCGGATTGCTATTGATGGTTGACAGCCCCGTGTTGGATCGGGTATCAATAAAGCCACTTTAAAATTTATGGGGTCTGTGATTCAATGATTCGTTCGCCCTCCTACTCGGTCTACTACTAAACGCATCCTCATTGCTCGGTAGACGGTAGACTTGTGGGCGAAATCAATTACTGATTCCAGCTTGCAAAACTAAAAAACCCGCGCCAATGCGCGGGTTTTTTTATGCTCGCTGCAACCGGCGACGTAAACACGACAAGGAACAACCCAATGAGCCAACAAGTCATTATTTTTGATACCACTCTGCGCGATGGCGAGCAAGCATTACAGGCCAGCTTGAGTGTAAAAGAAAAGCTGCAAATTGCCCTAGCACTGGAGCGTATGGGCGTCGACGTCATGGAGGTTGGCTTCCCAGTCTCCTCCACGGGTGATTTTGAATCGGTGCAGACCATCGCTCGCCAGATTAAGAACAGCCAGGTTTGCGGCCTAGCACGCTGTGTGGAAAAAGATATCGACGCAGCCTATGAAGCGCTACGCGTGGCGGAGGCCTACCGCATCCACACCTTTTTGGCGACCTCGCCGATTCATATTGCCACCAAGCTGCGTAGCACCCTGCCAGAGGTGATTGAGCGCGCGGTAAAGATGGTAAAGCGCGCACGTAACTACACCGACGACGTGGAGTTCTCCTGCGAAGACGGCGGTCGTACCCCCATCGATGACCTGTGCCGCGTGGTTGAAGCCGCGATTAATGCCGGTGCTACCACCATCAACATCCCAGATACCGTCGGTTACACCCTACCTTACGAATACGCCAACATCTTCAGCACCCTGCGCGAACGCGTACCCAACATCGATAAAACGATCCTCTCCGTCCATACCCATGATGACCTAGGCATGGCCGTCGGCAACGCGCTGGCCGCGGTAAATGCTGGTGCGCGCCAGATTGAAGGCGCCATGAACGGCCTAGGCGAGCGTGCCGGTAACTGCGCGCTGGAAGAGGTGATCATGGTGATTAAAACCCGCTGCCAGCTGATTAATGTGCACACGCGCATTAATCATCAGGAGATTTACCGTACCTGCCAGACTGTCAGCAAAATCTGCAATATGCCTATCCCGGCACATAAAGCGATTATCGGCTCAAACGCATTCGCCCACTCCTCCGGTATCCACCAAGATGGCGTACTGAAGAACCGCGAAAACTATGAAATCCTGACTCCGAAATCTATCGGTCTGAAGCAAGTACAGCTGAACCTGACTTCACGCTCCGGCCGCGCTGCCGTGAAGCACCGCATGAAAGAGATGGGCTACACCGAGGCCGAGTACAACATGGATACGCTGTACGAGGCCTTCAAAGCGCTGGCGGATAAGAAAGGCCAAGTGTTTGATTACGACTTGGAAGCGCTGGCGTTTATCAATAAACAGTCTGAAGAGCCGGAATACTTCAAGCTGGACACCTTCAACGTGCAGTCCGGTTCTGCCGTTATTGCCACCGCCACCGTGCAGCTGGGCTGCGGCGATGGGCAGAAAACCGAAGCCGCTACCGGTAACGGTCCGGTTGATGCGATCTATCAGGCGATCAACCGCATCACCGATTTCGATGCTGAGTTGATCAACTACCAGCTGACTGCCAAAGGTCACGGTAAAGATGCGCTGGGCCAAGTAGATATCGTGGTGCAGTACAACGAACGTAAATTCCACGGCGTGGGTCTGGCGACCGATATCGTTGAATCTTCAGCAAAAGCCATGGTTAACGCACTGAATAACATCTGGCGCGCGCGCCAAGTCGAGCAGGAATTGCAGCGTAAGTCGCAGATGAAAAATCAGAAGGAAGCCGTATAAATGTCCAGCAGCTACCATATTGCAGTATTACCCGGTGATGGCATCGGCCCGGAAGTAATGACTCAGGCCAGCAAAGTGCTGGACGCGGTACGCGAGCGCTTCAACATGCGCGTATCCACCAGTGAATATGACGTCGGCGGCATCGCTATTGACCGCCACGATGAGCCGCTCCCGCAGGCAACGATTAAAGGCTGTGAGCAAGCGGATGCGATTCTGTTCGGCTCGGTGGGTGGCCCAAAATGGGAACACCTTCCAGAACAGCCGGAGCGCGGCGCGCTGCTGCCACTACGTAAGCACTTCCAGCTGTTCAGCAACCTGCGCCCAGCCAGCCTGTATCAGAGGCTGGAAGATTTCTGCCCACTGCGCCGCGACATTGCCGACCAAGGTTTTGACATCCTAGTGGTGCGTGAACTGACCGGCGGCATTTATTTTGGACAGCCAAAGGGGCGTGAAGGCAGCGGGATGCATGAACGCGCTTTCGACACCGAGGTTTATCACCGTTTCGAAATCGAACGTATTGCGCGTATCGCTTTTGAATCAGCGCGCAAACGCCGAAAGAAAGTGACCTCGATCGATAAAGCGAACGTGCTGCAATCCTCTATTTTGTGGCGTCAGATTGTTAACGAAGTGGCGCAAGATTACCCGGACGTTGAGCTGAGCCATATGTATATCGACAACGCCACCATGCAGCTGATCAAGGCGCCGTCGCAGTTTGACGTGATGCTGTGCTCAAATCTGTTTGGCGACATCTTGTCAGACGAATGCGCGATGATCACCGGCTCGATTGGCATGCTGCCTTCCGCCAGCCTGAATGGAAAAGGCTTTGGTCTGTTCGAACCGGCGGGCGGTTCCGCGCCGGATATCGCCGGGAAAAATATCGCTAACCCGGTGGCGCAGATCCTGTCTTTGGCCTTGCTGCTGCGCTATAGCCTAAATGCAGAAAACGCCGCCGACGCGATCGAGCACGCCATTAACCGTGCGCTGGAAGAGGGGTATCTCACCAGCGACTTGGCCGGTAACGGTAAAGCGATCGGCACCGATGAAATGGGCAGCGTGATTGCCCAGTTTATTAGCGAAGCATAATGATGAAAACACTGTACGAGAAGCTGTTTGATGCGCACGTCGTGCACGAAGCACCTAATGAAACACCACTGATCTATATTGACCGTCACCTCGTCCATGAGGTGACCTCAGCGCAGGCATTTGACGGCCTGCGCGTGCCCGGTCGCCCGGTGCGCCAGCCGTCAAAAACCTTTGCCACCATGGATCACAACGTCTCTACCCAGTCGCGGGATATCAACGCCAGCGGCGAGATGGCGCGTATCCAGATGTCGATGCTGAAGAAAAACTGTGAGGCGTTCGGCGTGCAGCTGTTCGACCTGAACCACCAGTTTCAGGGTATCGTGCATGTGATGGGGCCGGAGCAGGGCCTGTCGCTGCCGGGCATGACTATCGTTTGTGGTGATTCCCATACCTCCACGCACGGCGCGTTAGGAGCGTTGGCGTTTGGCATCGGCACCTCCGAGGTTGAACACGTGCTGGCCACGCAGACGCTGAAACAGTCGCGGGCGAAAACCATGAAGGTGGAAGTGCGCGGCAAAACGGCAGCGGGCATTACCGCGAAAGATATTGCGCTGGCGATTATCGGTAAAACCGGTAGTGGCGGCGGCAACGGTCACGTGGTTGAATTCTGTGGCGAAGCGGTAGAAACCCTGAGCATGGAAGGCCGCATGACCCTGTGCAACATGGCGATTGAGCTGGGCGCGAAGGCCGGGCTGATTGCGCCTGATGACACCACCTTTAACTATGTTAAGGGCCGTCGTTTTGCCCCGAAAAAGGCCGAGTGGCAGCAGGCGGTAGATTACTGGCGCACGCTGAAATCTGATGACGGCGTGCAGTTCGACAAAGT
Organism: Candidatus Erwinia dacicola; assembly: GCF_001756855.1. GTDB lineage: Bacteria > Pseudomonadota > Gammaproteobacteria > Enterobacterales > Enterobacteriaceae > Erwinia > Erwinia dacicola. The sequence goes on from NZ_MAYS01000387.1 coordinate 4,397, forward strand.
GGTAACGCTGGATGCCGCCGATATTGCGCCGCAGCTAACCTGGGGCACAAATCCCGGCCAGGTGATCGCTATCAGCGATCTTATCCCGGACCCAGCGTCGTTCAGCGACCCGGTGGAACGCGCCTCTGCGGAAAAAGCGCTGGCCTATATGGATCTGAAACCCGGTATTCGCCTGACCGATGTACGCATCGACAAAGTGTTTATCGGCTCCTGTACCAACTCGCGCATCGAAGATCTACGCGCGGCGGCGGCGGTGGTAAAAGGCCATAAGATCGCCGCTGACGTGCAGGGATATGTGGTGCCCGGTTCCGGCCCGGTGAAAGCGCAGGCGGAAGCGGAAGGTCTGGATAAAATCTTTACTTATGCCGGTTTTGAATGGCGCCTGCCAGGCTGCTCGATGTGCCTAGCCATGAACAACGACCGCCTCAGCCCGGGTGAACGCTGCGCTTCCACCAGCAACCGTAACTTTGAAGGTCGCCAGGGGCGCGGCGGACGCACTCATCTGGTCAGCCCGGCGATGGCAGCCGCAGCTGCCGTAGCCGGCCACTTTGCTGACATACGCGAGCTGGCGTAAGGAATCATTATGGCAAAAAAATTTACCCAACACAGCGGTATCGTGGTGCCGCTGAATGCGGCCAACGTCGACACCGATGCGATTATCCCCAAGCAGTTTTTGCAGATGGTGACGCGCACCGGTTTTGGCCACAACCTGTTCTATGACTGGCGCTACAGCGATGCTGAAGGGCAAATCCCTAATCCTGACTTTATCCTTAACCAACCGGCGTTCAGCGGTGCCAGCATTATGCTGACGCGAGAAAACTTTGGCTGCGGCTCCTCGCGCGAGCATGCGCCGTGGGCGCTGACCGACTATGGCATCCAGACGATTATTGGCTCCGGCTTTGCCGATATCTTTGCCAACAACTCATTCAATAACCAGCTGCTGCTGGTGACGCTGAGTGAAGCAGAGGTAGATGAGATGTTTCGGATGGTCGCCGCTGAGCCGGGCATGCGTTTTACCGTCGATTTGGTCAATCAGCAGGTGCTGGTCGGGGATAATGTCTGGCCATTTGGGATTGACAGCTTCCGCCGCCACTGCCTGATCAACGGGCTGGATGCCATTGGCCTGACGTTACAGCACGATGCCGATATCAGCGCATGGGAGCAGAAACAGCCCGCGTTTCTGCGTTGATACTGCGGGCACTGTTGCAAAGATCTGGCGATGGTAAACTGATGCCACTGTTTAGTTGAAGGAGCAACAAATGAACCCATTTAAAGGTCGACA
>NZ_MAYS01000388.1 GCF_001756855.1 Candidatus Erwinia dacicola
GGCATCCCCTAGGCGAGATGCGTCTGGTGAGCAGAGTCTTTGAAAGATAAGACCTTTCAATAACACAAAAGGCTAACTCATCAATATCTTTGCAACAGTGCCGAGAACACCCCGTCGGTAGCGATCAAAGTATGGCGCACTCTGGCCGCCTGCTGCAGGCGCGCTCCCAGCTCCGCCATATCGTTGTTGGCATAGCGGTAGCGCTGCGCTTTGACACAGGCCGATGCCGTCAATAATCGAAGCGTGATTCAATGCATCGGAAATCACCGCATCCTGCTCGCTGACAATCTGCCGCTCACGCTTGAACAACCCTTCCTGTTCAGCGCGGGCTAACTCTCCTTTAAGCTGTTGATAGAATTCCTGAATTACCTTTATCTTCCAAAGATCATTTTTTGCGATACAGATTGCTAAAAGTGAAGCACAGGCTTGAACATACACGCGGGGAATGTGATTTTTGCAGCATAACTCATGGAAAATAACGCCGAGCAGCGCGGGTTACGGACTCCTCTAGCTGTCGAGGGCGCGATGAGATGTTATGATAAGAGCCATTAACGTGTGAAACCTCCTGTTTCACCCCACTGTATTAGGGTTAAAGCTCATGATTATCGTTACCGGCGGCGCTGGGTTTATTGGCAGCAACATCATTAAAGCGCTGAATGATAAGGGTCACACCGACATTCTGGTGGTCGACAATCTGAAAGATGGCACCAAATTCGCCAATCTGACGGATCTCAATATTGCCGACTACATGGATAAAGAAGATTTTCTGATTTCACTGCTCGCCGATGAAGACTTCGGTGATGTGGAAGCGATTTTCCATGAAGGTGCCTGCTCTTCCACCACCAAGTGGGATGGCAAATACATGATGGATAATAACTACCAGTACTCGAAAGAGCTGCTGCACTGGTGCTTGGAACATCAGGTTCCGTTTCTGTACGCCTCTTCCGCCGCGACTTACGGCGGCCGCAACGCTGACTTTATCGAAGAGCGCCAGTATGAAGCGCCGCTTAACGTCTACGGCTACTCGAAAATGCTGTTCGACCACTACGTGCGTAATATCCTGCCGGAAGCGCAGTCGCAGGTATGCGGATTCCGCTACTTCAACGTGTACGGCCCGCGTGAAGGCCACAAAGGCAGTATGGCGAGCGTTGCCTTCCACCTCAACACCCAGCTGAACAACAGCGAGAACCCGAAGCTGTTTGAAGGCAGCGACGGCTTTAAGCGCGACTTCATCTACGTGGAAGATGTGGCGTCCGTAAACCTGTGGTTCTGGGAAAATGGGGGCGCCGGCATCTTCAACTGCGGTACCGGCCGCGCCGAATCTTTCCAGGAAGTGGCCGATGCCGCCCTGAAATATCATCAGAACGGCGAAATTGAATACATTCCATTCCCGGAAAAGCTGAAAGGCCGCTACCAGGCTTTTACGCTGGCGGACCAGACAAAACTACGGGCGGCAGGCTATGACAAGCCATTTAAAACCGTGGCCGAAGGCGTGGCAGAGTACATGGCTTGGCTGAACCGTAACGGGTAAGAGGCCTTCCGGCGATGAAAGTTCTGGTAATCGGCCCGTCATGGGTCGGCGATATGATGATGTCGCACAGTCTCTATCGCACCATGAAGGCCGAAAATCCTGACACCGTAATCGATGTGACGGCACCCGCGTGGTGCCGTCCTCTGCTATCACGCATGTCGGAAGTGAATGAGGCGCTAGCAATGCCGCTGGGCCACGGTGCGCTGGAAATTGGCGAACGTCGTCGTCTGGGCAAGTCACTGTGTGCCGCCGGCTATGATCGCGCTTACGTCCTGCCAAACTCATTTAAATCCGCGCTGTTGCCCTTCTTCGCCGCCATTCCCCGCCGTACCGGCTGGCGCGGTGAGATGCGTTACGGGCTGCTGAATGATGTCCGCGTGCTGGATAAAGCTGCTTTCCCGCTGATGGTGCAGCGCTATGTAGCGCTTGGCTGTGATAAGGCGCGTATCCAGCACGCACAAGATCTACCGCAGCCGCTGCTGTGGCCTAAGCTGGCGGTAGGGGAAGATGAGAAGCAGGCGACCGTTGCCTCATTCAGTCTTAACCCGCAGCGCCCGATTATCGGTTTTTGCCCCGGCGCTGAGTTTGGCCCGGCGAAACGCTGGCCACATTATCATTACGCCACGCTGGCGCAGCGCCTGATCGATCAGGGCTACCAGGTGGTGCTGTTTGGTTCGGCGAAAGACGCTGAGACCGGCGAAGCGATCCTCGCCTCGGTGTCTGAAGAGTCACGCCAGCACTGCTGTGATCTGTCCGGGAAAACCCAGCTGGAGCAGGCAGTAATTCTGCTGGCTGCCTGCCACGCCGTGATCAGCAATGACTCGGGCCTTATGCACATCGCCGCCGCGCTCGACCGCCCGCTGATCGCGCTGTATGGCCCAAGCAGCCCGGATTTCACCCCACCGCTTTCCGATAAAGCACGCGTGATCCGCCTGATTACTGGCTACCATAAAGTGCGTAAAGGTGATGCCGCCGAATGCTACCACCAGAGCCTGATTGATATTACTCCAGAACGCGTCCTGACCGAGCTGGAAACGCTTTGCCTCCGGCTTGGAGTCTGAATGCGGGTTCTGATAATTAAAACCTCCTCCATGGGTGATGTGCTTCACTCTTTGCCGGCGTTAACTGACGCCATGCACGCCATTCCCGGCATTCGCTTTGACTGGGTGGTAGAAGAGGGCTTTGCCCAGATCCCTTTCTGGCATCCGGCGGTCGACCGCGTGTTACCCGTCGCCATCCGCCGCTGGCGTAAGCACTGGTTCGGTAGCCTGGTGCGTGAAGAGCGGGTAGCATTCAAACGCGAACTGCAGTCGCGAGAATATGACGCGGTGATTGACGCCCAGGGGCTGATCAAAAGCGCCGCGCTGGTGACGCGCCTAGCGAAAGGCATCAAACACGGTGCCGATAGAAATAGCTCATGCGAGCCGTTTGCCAGCTGGTGGTACGATAAGCGTTACGAAATCAGCAAGCAGCAGCACGCGGTTCAGCGTACCCGTGAACTGTTCGCTAAAAGCCTTGGTTACGATCTTCCCACTACTACCGGTGATTACGCCATTGCCCAGCACTTCACCGCCGAACTGCCCGCTGATGCCAACCAGTACCTTGTGTTTTTACACGCCACCACGCGCGATAATAAGCACTGGCCGGAAAGCCACTGGCGTGAGCTGATCGAATTAATGCAGCCTTCAGGTTTAAAAATTAAGCCCCCTTGGGGGGCCGAGCATGAGCATCAGCGCGCACTCAGGCTGGCCGAGGGCTTCGACTTTGTAGAGATGCTGCCTAAGCTGACGCTGGAACAGGTCGCCCGCACGCTGGCTGGTGCGCGTGCGGTGGTGTCGGTTGATACCGGCCTGAGCCACTTGACCGCCGCCCTCGATCGTCCGAATATTACCCTTTACGGCCCGACGGACCCGGGGCTTATTGGCGGCTATGGCAAGAATCAGTATGTGCTGCGCCCGGAAGTGGGAAAGGAGATGGCGGGGATTAGTGCTGAGATGGTAGTGCAAGCAATTGCAACATTACCCGTACTCTAGAATCATCGGTTGATTTTCATATACGCTAAAAATCAATGGATTGACTGTAAACCGGAATGCGATTCTTATTAAACCCAATGGTGCACTATGCCGCAATTTTATGCACAAGACGGCATCGCTCATACGTCACTATGTAGTGGCACACT
>NZ_MAYS01000389.1 GCF_001756855.1 Candidatus Erwinia dacicola
ACTTTGCACGCCCATACCATTCCTGGGAACGTGGCCTGAATGAGCATACCAACGGTCTGATACGGCGCTTTTACCCCAAGGGAACCGACTTCAGTCAGGTGAGCCATCGCAAGATGGCTGAACTCGAACACATACTCAACACGCGCGGGAGAAAATCACTGGGCTATCGTTCCCCCAACGAGGTATTTTTAACGCACTTACTGGCGGCATAAGCCCTCTCGGTTTTGTTGCGTTTCAAGTGGGAATGGGGCCCAGGGAGCTATCCAGATGCCCTGCGTAGCGGGCTCCGGATACTCTTTCTTTAGAAAGCATGTTTTGTTCAGAAGTAACGTTCGAAATTAACAGATATGAAGGGGTACCTTTCGAAGTTAATTGCCGTGCAAAGCGGCGGAATGACATGCGTTTGAAGTTAATTGAGAAATGAAAGAAACTCGCCCCTGTGAATGTTCCGGATGAAGCCTGAAAAACGGGTGTAGTACGTCAATACAGGGAAGTTTTGCAAGGTTGCGCGCAGGGGGCATCCAGATGCCCGGAAAAATGCCAGCACAGCGCGTGCGAAGTTCGCGGGAAAGTGGTGTGTGGTGACTGAAATCTTTAATTAAGAAAGCGGAACGCCGGCACTCTCCAGTAACAGCCGGTAATATCGCTCCGGATCGGTTACGTGAAGCTCTGGGTAATCCGCTTTCATGACCGCTTCCAGCGTGTAGCGCTTCGAAGGTGGGCATTCCTGGCTGGATGACCAGCGGATCCAGGCATTCTGCCAGCGTCTGGTATCAGTGCGCGGACGCAGCTGATGCACGGTATGGCCATCAAGCGCAGCCTCGAGGTCAGAGGTTACGCGTTGCTTCTCAGCACGCAGTTCAGGACTGACCACCCAGCGCTTGATCTGCTTCAGGCGGTTCTTGAGGGAGTAATGGCTGTCGATATTGATACCCAAGCGGGCCATCTTCAGCTGGTGACGCGCGTACTTATCGCGCATTGACTCGGCAACACCCGAGGAAATCGCCCACTGGCGGTACTTGTGCAGCCACTCCCTGACATTTTCCAGACTCATGCCACGGGAGGTGAAAAAGGATTCAGTGAGGAAGATACGCATTGGCTTGTTCTGGCCAGAGTCCGTGTCACGATCGCGGTGGACAACAACGTAGTCCAATTGCTCAAGCACCCGCAGCGCGTTCAGAGCTACGTCATAGGCTTTACGCCCGCCTTCATAAACGTGCAGCACGCCCATGCGACGGGCAATGTCTTCAACCGGCAGCATGATTTCAAACATATATTCGCTGTCCGGGCTGTAGTCACAGTTTGCAGCCAGCACCAGCGACAACGCGCTCAGGGCTTCGCGGCTCTCTGAACGGGTGGTAACGCGCATCGGTTTTGGCTTGAAATTGCTGTCAAACATGCGGGAGTAAGGTGTATACCCGATTTTGCGCAGCTCAATTAGATCGGTATTGCGACACCAGTCATGGTGACGGATGCAGGCTACGACCTTTGAAGCCATGCCTCGCGGGGTTTTACCGGAGTAAACAGGTGAGTGATTTCGGTGTGTTTTTGACTGCCCTTTACGAAGGCGATTTGATTCACCACGTCTATTCGGGTTGGCATTTTTGAGAATGCGCGAAGGCATCGCTGATGTATGTTCAGACACGCCACCCTGCGCTTAGGGCAGAATATTGTTGTTTTAGAGCTATCATGCGTTATAATCCTTTACAGGCTCGGCGCCTGCTTTTGACCCCCTGATATCTGGCATCTTCCGCCAAGTTGAGACAGATTTCAGGGGGTTTTTGCATTTGGAAACTGGCAATACCAGTTTCGCTCCCTTGGACGTTTTAACGGATACGTCCCATCCAGAATTTCTTTCAGAAACTATCAATAACTTTTCCTGGCAACTTCCTTCCCGATTAGTCTCTTGCAGAGACACTGATTCCAAAATATTACCGGGAAAATCACTTTTGAAAGAATACCCCACAGCAGGTCCAAGATCCACAAAATGAAACAGGTTCGTAATATGGATCAGATTAACGCTGCTCCACTGCTGCTTTTTTCCACGAACTCCACAATCGGTGTGATTTTTCTTACGCAAAATCACCGCTCCAGCTGACCGTTTCCCTTGGCGGGGTATTAGGCGACAATTACTCTG
>NZ_MAYS01000390.1 GCF_001756855.1 Candidatus Erwinia dacicola
TAGAACCGCTCTTTCTGAGTCAGATGTTTTCCCTGCATGCAACAAGCTCTCCAGTAAGACCAGAACGGAGATTTTATCCGGGTCTGGCCAGTGGGTCACTTTGTTGCGTTTCGAGTGGAAATGGGGCGCTTAGCGTTGCACTTCAAACTTGAATCCGCCACTCATCAATAAATTTGCAACAGTGCCCGTCAAAGTGGTTCCACTTTCCCACGCTACGCCAGCCGCTACACGGGGTTCTCGTTGCGTGCTACAATGCACTTAACATATAACACATGAGGATAAAACCATGTCAGAGGCAACCTTTACCTTTCGTGTCGATGAATCGCTGAAATCCGATTTTTCGCAGGCCGCAAAAGCAAAAGATCGCACAGGAGCACAACTCCTGCGCGATTACATGCGCGATTTTGTCCGACAACAGCAGGAAGCCGCCGTCCATGATGCGTGGTTCCGCCGTGAAGTGCAGGCCGGAATTGACGCGGCAAATGTAGGTAATGTCATTACGGCAGATGAGGTAGAGGCAGAGGCCGCCAAATGGCGGGAAAAAACACGCCGCCAGATGACCGGATACACAGCGTGAGGTTGATCTGGACGCTTCCGGCAGCTAATGACCGGAAAGGAATCCGCGAATACATCGCACAGGACAATCCCGCCGCCGCGCTTGCCCTCGATGAGCTACTTTCTGAAAAGGCAGGGCGTCTGGTCGATAACCCCGCACTTGGGCGAACTGGTCGCGTTTCTGGTACCCGTGAGCTGGTTGCCCATCAAAATTACATCCTGATTTATGACGTGACCGATGATTGTGTTCGGGTGTTGCGCGTACTGCACGCAGCCCGCGAGTGGCCTTGTTAAAACTTCATGCCGCCTTTGATGTCCAGCTTAATGTTCTGTTGCAGTTTCAGCATGGCGCTCTGAGACTGCCTGAACAGGGTCAGGCTGCGTTTTTGTTTAAGCAATTGTTCTGGTGAGTCGAACCTAATTTCTTTCGGAAAGGCGGGTTTTTTGAGGCACTGTTGCAAAGATCTGGCGATGGTAAACTGATGCCACTGTTTAGTTGAAGGAGCAGCACATGAACCCATTTAAAGGTCGACATTTTGAGCGTCATATTATCCTGTGGGCCGTCCGCTGGTACTGCAAATATGGCATCAGTTATCGTGAGCTGCAGGAGATGCTGGCTGAGCGAGGGGTAAATGTCGATCACACCACGATTTATCGATGGGTTCAGCGTTCTGCACCTGAAATGGAAAAGCAGCGGCGCTGGTACTGGCGTCAACCTTCCGGTTTTGGCTCATGGCATCTCGATGAAACCTACGTGAAGGTCAACGGACGCTGGGCTTATCTGTACCGCGCCGTCGACAGCAGGGGCTGCACCATTGACTTTTACCTGTCTTCACGTCGTCACACCAAAGCCGCCTATCGCTTTATGGGTAAACTTCTGAATAATACGAAGCGCCTGCAAATTCCACGGTTGATCAACACAGATAAAGCCCCGATATATGGGCGGGCGCTGGCATTGCTGAAGCGGGAAGGTAAATGTCCGCAGCA
>NZ_MAYS01000391.1 GCF_001756855.1 Candidatus Erwinia dacicola
TGTAACCTACTGATTTTATGTTATGGATGCTCGCTGTTTTTATGCGGGCGCAGCATAATCTCTATTTATTCAACAAAGCCTCGATTAGGCCCTAAGAATCCTGTGAACCACATCACCATCTACAATTTTTAGGCTGATATTCAGTGATAATAACGAGTGAAACAGGCGACGCTGCACTTCAAAAACCAGCTGCACAGCAGTCAGGCTACGTTTCTCTTTGTTATTCTTTAAAGTTTCACTAATCAACGGGACCTGTCTAAGGATAAAAGTTCGAACGGTATCCGCAGGGATGAGTTTATTCAAGTGACAGCGTCACTTAATCCACTTATCTTTTCAATGCATGCCGTAGGCATTTAAAGGGGATAGTCTAAAAAACCTGATTTCACAAGGCTAATCTTGTAATGGCATAGCCTTAAAAGAAGTGATAAATATGCTAAGAACTTTTCAGCTAGCTCTTTTAACCTTAAAAACTGTTAAGATTTATCCCATGAGTTGTAAATATACCTATGGCCCCCTTGTTTTCTGCTTAAGAGAAACGGTATCTAGGTAACATTTAAAGAAATATTTTCTAATTTAATGTTTTTTAGTCCTCAAATTATCTGTACACTGGTATCCGTTACAATAGTGATACAAAATTTAAACTAACTTACAGGTTAAGGATTCCATTATGAGCGAAACACTGAAAGTATTAAATAACATTCGCACCCTTCGTGCTCAGGCTCGTGAAGTGTCTTTATCTGAACTGGAAGAGATGCTGGAAAAACTCGAAGCAGTAGTGAACGAACGTCGTGAAGCAGATGCGGCCATCGCTTCTGAAATTAAAGAAAAAGAAGAGAAACTGGCTAAATATCGCCAGATGCTTCTGGAAGACGGTATCGATTTATGCGAACTGACTGCAGCTGATAATATCGCTGGCAAAACACGTGTCAAACGTGCTCCGCGTCCTGCTAAGTATCAATATACTGATGAGAACGGCGAAGCAAAATCTTGGACCGGCCAAGGCCGAACCCCTGCAGTTATTAAGCAGGCGCTGGATGCTGGCAAGAAACTTGAAGATTTCCTGATCAAGTAAATGCTAGCTGGCCGCATGCCACCGTGCGGCTGATGCAATCAGCCTGTAATTTAAATGGCACTGTTGCAAAGATCTGGCGATGGTAAACTGATGCCACTGTTTAGTTGAAGGAGCAGCACATGAACCCATTTAAAGGTCGACATTTTGAGCGTCATATTATCCTGTGGGCCGTCCGCTGGTACTGGCGTCAACCTTCCGGTTTTGGCTCATGGCATCTCGATGAAACCTACGTGAAGGTCAACGGACGCTGGGCTTATCTGTACCGCGCCGTCGACAGCAGGGGCTGCACCATTGACTTTTACCTGTCTTCACGTCGTCACACCAAAGCCGCCTATCGCTTTATGGGTAAACTTCTGAATAATACGAAGCGCCTGCAAATTCCACGGTTGATCAACACAGATAAAGCCCCGACGTATGGGCGGGCGCTGGCATTGCTGAAGCGGGAAGGTAAATGTCCGCAGCATGTGCATCACC
>NZ_MAYS01000392.1 GCF_001756855.1 Candidatus Erwinia dacicola
CAAAAGTCTGGCACAACGCAGCGACCGGATACCTCGCTCTTAGCCTGTCGACTACCGTGAACCGTTGAGTGCGTCCGACATTAAGAGCGCCGTAGCCTTTTTTAGGATTTCGTTCTCCATTTCAAGGCGTTGTATTTTCTTCCTCGCCTCACGCAGCTCGAGCTGTTCTGGCGTCAGAGGAAGCCCGGCGGGCGTTTTCCCCTGGCGCTCAAGTCGCAGCTTATTCACCCAACGGGGGATAGCCGAATGGCTTACGTTAACTGCCTCTGCGGCCTTAACGTAGGTATAGCCGTGGTCGACAACTAACTTCGCCGCTTCGAGCTTAAATTCTGGCGTGAAATGTTTAGCCATTGGGTCACCTGTGGTGTTGGGAAGGTGAGAATATCAGCTTCCGATCAGGTGGCCAGTATCAGTGTGCCACTATATAGATCGCCTGAGGCATAACGCCCACCGACTGAAGATGAAAGGTGAGTCGATGAGAAAACGACTGGCACAGGTTGACTGAAAGTGAACGGTCAGTGTAATAAAAGGAAGTTAGGGCGCGTTAGGAAATAACGCGTTCACGTTCCTCTGGAACGACCGTTCATCTTCGCCAGAATACGCAGAAAACGCTGCTTTCCTCCGGTATCACCGCTATCGTGCTGAACCTAGTGTTCCCGTAGGAGAAGTAGCGGCTACGGTCATTCTGAAAACAGCGGGGGCGATATTTGCTCCGACCGCTGCGCTGTGGGTTGAGAAGTGACGATAAATCAGGCATAACAAACCATTACCCGATATCCAAAGGGATGGTTGTGATGAAGTTTTTCGGAAAGGTTCTGCTTACCCTGCTGCTGATTCTGCTTCTGGCACTGGTAGCCATCTACGTGCTGCTGCAAACCCAGTGGGGCGCGGGATGGATTAGCCGCCAAGTCAGCGCCGGCAGTGATTACCAGCTGTCGCTCAGAAAAATGGAGCACAATTTTTCCGATCCCAGCCATCTGCTGCTCAACGATGTCTCCTTTGGCCGTAAAGACCAGCCCGCCACACTGGTGGCGAAGCGCATCAACCTTGGCCTCAGCCTGCTGCAGTTCAGCAGCCTGCTGCATTTTGCCAGCATTCGCCTTGATCAGGGTATGCTAAATCTCAGCGATAAAAGTGCCCCCCTCTCCTTACAAGCAGACCGTTTACAGCTCAGCCAGATGGCGCTTAACCGCAATCAGGGCGACTGGCCGCTGCAGGCAGAGCGCGTCGACGGCAGCGTAGCGCCGTGGAAGCCTGAAGCGGGCATCGTGCTGGGCAAAGAGGCCAATTTCCAGATGAGCGCCGGTTCCCTGACGCTGGACGGTATTCCTGCGGCGAATGTACTGGTGCAGGGCAGTATTCACGGACCGCAGCTGGTGTTAAGCAATTTCGGGGCCGACGTGGCGCTCGGCTCGGTGAGCGCCAGCGCGCAGCGTGATGCGCAGGGCTGGCAGGTTAACAGCCTGCGCCTGAACAGCATTCGCCTGCAGAGTGATAAAACGCTGGCCGGGTTCCTGCAACCGCTGCGCACGCTGCCGACGATGAATTTTGACCGCATTGATATGACCGATGCCCGCCTGCAGGGGCAGGACTGGGCGGTAACCGACCTAAACCTGACGTTAAAAGACCTGACGCTGAGCAACGGCGACTGGCAGAGCAACGGCGGTTCGCTGTCGATGAACGCCAGCAGCTTTGTGAATGGCAGCATGCAGCTGGACGACCCGATCGCCAATATGGACTTCTCCGTGCAGGGCGTGCAGCTGACGCAGTTCAGCTCGCGCTGGGTCAATGGACTGGTGCGTGCGCAGGGCAGCTGGACGCGCAGCGATAAGAAACTGACGCTGGATAAACTGGTGGTTGCCGGGCTGGAATACACCCTGCCGCTCAACTGGCGCGAGCGCTGGATGGAGACGCTGCCGTCCTGGCTGGATAGCGTGCAGGTAACCAAATTCAGTGCCAGCCGTAACCTGATTATCGATATCAATCCGGACTTCCCGTTCCAGATAACGGCGCTGGACGGCAACGGCAGCAATCTGCTGATGGCGCGCAATCATCAGTGGGGTATTTGGTCAGGCAATCTGAGTTTTAACGCCGCCGCCGCAACCTTTAATCGCGTCGATCTGCGCCATCCGTCTATCACCCTCAGCGCAGATGACAACGCTATCAATGTGTCAGAAATGAGCGCCTTCAGTGCCGACGGCATGCTGGAAGGGCTGGCAACGCTGAGCCAGCAGCCGCAGCGCACAGTGTCGCTGACGTTGAATGGCAGCAAGGTTAACGCCACCCTGCTGCAGAACTGGGGCTGGCCGACGATCCCGCTGAACGGCAACGCCACCATGCAGCTGAAAATGCAGGGCAGCCTGCAAGCCAGCCAGCCGCTGAAACCCTCCGTCAACGCCACACTGGCAGTCAGCAACGGCGAGCAGTCAGTGCAGCAAACTCTTCGCTGCGGCCAGCTGGGCTGGCTCACAATAGACTAAAAAGGGCTGGGTCGGCCCTTCGTGTCGCTACCGATGTAAAACTGGCCCACCTGCCGATGTAAATCTGACCCACCCAGGGTAAAAATGGCAGTTTTAAGGCACTGCCAATGATGACATTGGAGACCAGAGTGGAGATGAGTGTTTTACACCGTCAGGGCATGTCGATACGCGCCATCGCGCGCCAGCTTTCATGCTCTCGTGAGACCGTTCGCAGATATATCCGTAGCCCGCTGCCCGTAGCGGATATCCGCTACAAGCCTCACGCACCCAGACCCTGCAAGCTTGACCCGTTCAAGCCCTATATCCTTGAGCGCGTGGCCGCT
>NZ_MAYS01000393.1 GCF_001756855.1 Candidatus Erwinia dacicola
TCTTTGCAACAGTGCCCGATGTGGGGACTGCTGGCAAAAAATCAACGAACCAGCAAAAGTGGCCTGGCCGTGATGATTATTACATTTTGTGCGGGGGTTGTGCTAGCACCTCGCGGTTACCATTATGACCCGGAAAGGAGACAATACCCTGCGCTTCCATCTGTTCGATAATGCGCGCCGCACGGTTGTAGCCGATGCGGAACTGACGCTGGACGCCGGAGATCGACGCGCGACGCTTATCAACAACGAACTGCACCGCTTGGTCAAACAGCTGATCCAGCTCTTCATCACCGTCGATACCGCCGCTGGCCTCGCTATCCTCACCACCGCTGAGAATGCCCTCTTTATACTGAGGATGTTCGCGCGCCTTCCAGTCAGCCACCACCGCGTGGACTTCCTGGTCACGCACAAACGCGCCGTGAACACGCACCGGAATCGATGAGTTTGGCGCCAGATAGAGCATGTCACCCATTCCCAGTAGAGATTCGGCACCACACTGATCGAGGATGGTACGTGAGTCAATTTTACTAGAGACGGTAAAGGCGATACGCGTCGGGATGTTAGCTTTAATTAGGCCGGTAATGACATCGACTGACGGACGCTGAGTTGCCAGCACAAGGTGAATACCCGCTGCACGCGCTTTCTGCGCAAGGCGAGCGATCAGCTCTTCCACCTTTTTTCCGACGGCCATAATCAGGTCGGCAAATTCGTCGACCATCACCACGATGTAAGGCTCTTTCTTCAGTACCGGCGGCGTCATATCCATGCTGTCGGTCGGTTTCCAGAACGGATCAGGGACTGGGCGGCCCATGGTATCAGCCATATCCACTTTTTCGTTGTAGCCCGCAATATTACGCACGCCAAGCGCCGACATCAGCTTGTAGCGGCGCTCCATCTCCACCACACACCAGTGCAGTGCATTGGCGGCATCCTTCATGTCGGTAACGACGTCGGTTAACAAATGCGGAATGCCTTCATAAACCGACAGCTCAAGCATTTTCGGGTCGATCATAATAAAGCGTATTTCTTTCGGCGTGGCTTTATACAGGATGCTGAGGATCATGGCGTTCACGCCGACCGACTTACCGGAACCGGTGGTACCGGCAACCAGCAGGTGCGGCATTTTGCCAAGATCGACCACCACCGGATTGCCGGAAATATCTTTACCCAGCACGATAGACAGCGGCGACGGGTTATCATGGAATGCCGGGCAGTCCAGCACTTCACGCAGGTAAACCGTCTGGCGATGCAGGTTTGGCAACTCGAGGCCAACATAGGGACGGCCAGGGATCACTTCCACCACACGTACCGCAACGGCTGACAGGGAACGGGCTAGGTCGCGCGACAGGTTGGAAATACGCGCTGCCTTCACACCCGGTGCCAGATCCAGCTCGAAACGAATGATCACCGGGCCTGGTGAATAACCCACGACTATCGCCTTAATGCGGTAGTCAGCCAGACGCGCTTCAATCAAGCGCGCGGTCTGTTCCAAGGCGAACTGATCGACCTGCTCGGTTTCTGCCGGTGGCGACGAGAGCAGATCGAGCGTGGGCAATGGCGTCTTCGGTTTATAAGTTGGCTGTTCATGGCGCATCAGGAACGGATGGATCAGGCTGTCCATATCCGGTTCCTGCGGCTTAGGTCCTTCAGCGGCAATCAGCTGCGGCTCGGCGGCATAACGTTGCTGTTGCTGGTCGGCAAACTTGAGAGCCAGCGCGCTCAGCAACAGAGCTTCTTCATCTTCGGCAGCAAACTCTTCGTCGTAGCGCAGCTGTGCCTGCTCAGCCGCATCCTGCTCGTCGTTACATTCAGCGTGATAAAAGGCCTCAGGCTGAGCATGACTTTGCTCCTGCTGTTTAGCCTTCTCTTCCGCCATGCGCTGCGAAGGCAGCTTAATGCCGTAGGAAGCCAGTTCGCGACGCGTTGGTAGTTTCACCGGGTTCGGGCGCGGCAGTTCAGGACCAATGCCCTGCTTCACCTGCGGATTCAGATCGTCACCGCTGATGGCGGTAAAGTCCGGCATAAACGGCGTATTGGAGGTGGCAGACTGCGCTGCGGCGACGGGAGCAGGATGAGAAGCATGCTGCGTTGAGAAATCAAACGGCGAGGAGGTGACCGTATCACGCCAGTTGCCCATCTGCGGACCGTCGTTATCTTCCACCGACTGAACCGGTACAAAAGGTGCCGGAGTCTCAGCTGCGGCAGGCACTTCAAAGCGGTATAACGGCGGCTGAGCGGGTTCAACCGACGCAGCTGAGAATTGCGGAGCGGCAGGCTGCGCCGCAGCCACTTCGCTGGCCGCAGTAATAGGTTTCGCCAAAAGCAGATCGTACTGCTCTTGATCCTCATCATCAGCATAAATTGGCTGCAGTTTTGCCAGCAGCACGTCGTCGGCATCATCCGCTTGCGCGCAGCGTTTCATTAACAGCGCTGTGGACTCCCACGCAGGACGCTCGTCTGCTTGGTACTCTTCGTCATCCTCTTCATGCCATCTTTCATCGGCGCGCGAACAGTTGCTGGCGAAGGTTAAGACTACCATCACCACACCGCCAATTTTCTCGGCAATCGTCAGCCAAGACCAGCCAGTGTAGAGCGTCAGGCCCGCAGCCCAGATGCAGAGCAGCGTCAACATGCCGCCGGGATCGCTGAAATAAGCGGTCATCGCATTACTCAGCAGGCTGCCAATCACACCGCCGGAGGCAAAGTACCAGATATCATCGGCATTCAGCGCGGCCAGCCCACAGGAGGTCACTACCAGCGCCAGCACGCCGATCAGACGGAGTGCCACGGCGAAATAGTCGATGTAATCTTGGGAGTGACGCTGACGGAAGGCAATCCAGCACGGGCCTAAAATCACCGGAGGAAGGGCGTAGGCCATCACGCCGAAAATAAAGAACAGCGTGTCAGCAATCCAAGCCCCTACGCCACCACCTAAATTGTGGATTGGCTCATGCCAGGCGGTTTGCGACCAGCTGGGATCGGAAGGGTTGAAGCTCATCAACGCCGCCATCAGATAAATGGCGAAAAGAGCAACAATAATCAGTAACGCTTCAAGAAGGCGTCGCCCACTGCTCAGCGGTTGTAACGAAACTTCTTTATCTTCTGTATATTCCTGGCTCAAGAGTACTCTCTAGGTGCCTGTAAACTATGAAGGCAACAGCGCCGGGCATGCCCGACTCTGAACTTGTATGAATACACAGGAGTGTACCGAAAACTACCGGGTTTTGCACTTGCCCTGTGTTACCGCGTTTTAATCATTAACCGATTACTTTGTTTCACTTCTTCCATGACTACATAGGTACGGGTATCGTTCACGCCCGGCAGACGCAGCAGGGTTTCGCCGAGCAGTTTACGATATGCAGACATGTCTGGCACTCGGGTTTTCAACAAGTAGTCGAAATCACCGGAAACCAAGTGACACTCTTGAGTTTCCTCAAGTTTTTGCACGGCGGCGTTAAATTGCTCAAACACATCCGGCGCATCACGATTCAGAGTAATCTCAACGAATACCAGCAGAGAAGCATCTAGGTAGTGCGGGTTTAGCTGTGCGGTATAACCGAGAATGAAACCCTGACGCTCTAGGCGGCGCACACGCTCCAAGCAGGGCGTTGGGGATAATCCTACACGTTTGGAAAGCTCGATGTTGGAAACACGACCGTCCTTCTGCAGCTCATTCAGGATATTGCGGTCGATTCTGTCGAGGTCTTTACTAGGTCGTTTTTTATTGTCTACCATTAATTATTGTCTCTCTTAAAATCCTTCCCTACCTGCCATACCCTGAATGCCATTAATGTAACAGGGTTGATCTAAGTGAAAACAGTGAGCCTAGTGAGCCTGTTGCGTAACTGATCGCTTTATCTACCTGACGCATGTTGTCCGTCCACACCATGAGTCATTGCAAATAACAGGCTGAGTTTATCCGGCCATAAACGGAAAATCCGGGATGAAATACTGGAATAGTGAGCCGAATCTCCTCTGCTTCTCATAATGTTTTCGCAAAAGCTCAGCCGATTGTCAAAGCAAAACAAATAAAATCAGAACAACATGCCATAGGAGCGGCTGTCTCTCTGTTCTTCAATGACTATTTTTGACTTAAAATGGCATAGCCCGAGCTATACAGTCTGTTTTGCAGACAACGCAGTCGTTTGCCTAGCCCAAGATTGGTTAAACCTTTAATTGTTAACAAAATTGCAGAACGCTTTCTTTGCCCCAGCAAATTCACTACAATCGCTACATCTATTTGCCAGTTAAATAATGAGGGTCTCATGAGTACGGCTAAATACAGTAAATTACTGATTATGGGTTCCGGCCCGGCGGGCTATACCGCTGCGGTGTATGCTGCGCGTGCCAACCTCAACCCGGTGCTGATCACCGGACTGGAAAAAGGCGGTCAGCTGACCACCACCACCGACGTGGAAAACTGGCCGGGTGATGCTAACGAACTGACCGGTCCCCTGCTGATGGAACGGATGCATGAGCACGCGGTGAAATTCAATACCGAGATCATCTTCGACCATATCCACAGCGTCGACCTGCAGAACCGCCCTTTCCGCCTAACCGGCAACGAAGGTGAGTACACGGCGGATGCCCTGATCATCGCTACCGGTGCGTCAGCTCGTTACCTCGGCCTGCCGTCAGAAGAGGCGTTCAAAGGCCGCGGCGTCTCCGCCTGCGCAACCTGTGACGGTTTCTTCTACCGCAACCAGAAAGTCGCAGTGATCGGCGGCGGGAACACCGCAGTGGAAGAAGCGCTCTATCTGGCGAATATCGCTGCTGAGGTGCACCTGATTCACCGTCGCGACAGCTTCCGTGCAGAAAAAATCCTGATCGACCGCCTGAATGAGAAAGTCAAAAACGGCAATATTGTGCTGCATACCGGTCATACTCTGGACGAAGTGCTGGGCGACCAGATGGGCGTCAACTCCCTGCGTTTGCGTTCGACCAAAGATGACCAGACTAAGACGCTGGACGTTGCAGGCATGTTTGTCGCGATCGGCCACAGCCCGAATACCGCGATCTTTAACGGTCAGCTGGAGCTGGAAAACGGCTACATCAAGGTACAGTCCAGCATCCACGGCAACGCAACGCAGTCCAGCATCCCGGGCGTGTTTGCTGCCGGCGATGTCATGGACCATATCTATCGTCAGGCAATTACTTCTGCCGGCACTGGCTGTATGGCCGCGCTGGACGCCGAGCGTTACCTTGACGGTTTTGTTAAAAAAAATCAGTAAGTTGTTAAACTTCTGAGCTAATCTTGCTCAAGGCGACGAGCAATTATCGCCTTTTCACCCTCCGCATTGTAACATTGCCGCGCTTGACACCGATCTACCTAGAGCCTCTGCCTCACTACTGTTTACGTCAGGGCAACACGGCAACAACAACTCACCCGCTGGTTGAAAAGTCAGAGTGTCCGCGGCGATCGCTGGCTGCGTCTCTCCTACATGCTGGGCACGTTAAGTGCGCTCCTGATCCTCACACAGGCCTAGTTCCTCGCCTCGCTACTGCAGGCGCTGCTGGTTAATCATCAACCGCACGATACGCAACTGCTGCATTTTATTCTACTGCTGGCCTGCTTTGCGGCACGCGCCGGGCTGGCGTGGCTGCGGGAAAAGGTCGGTTTTAAAACCGGTCAGGCCATCCGCTAGGTGCTGCGCCAGCAGGTGCTTAACCGCCTCTCCGATCTCAGCCCCGCTTGGGTTCAGGGCAAACCTGCCGGCAGCTGGGTTACCCTGCTGCTGGAGCAGATCGAAGAGATGCAGGATTACTACGCGCGCTATCTGCCGCAGATGATGCTGGCGGGGATCATCCCTGATGAATCCCCATAAAACAAGACAGGCATAGCGTAATGTGATCTAATTGATTGCGCTAACAATTTCAAGGAAATCACCGCTATGCCTGCCCGTGTATTATGCCAAAAATTCTTTAAAAATGTACTGAAGCCTCTGCATCTTTACTGCCAGAAATCACTGATTGATGCAACCAGTGCTGTCATAAATGGTGCCTCTCTCACTCTTACCA
>NZ_MAYS01000394.1 GCF_001756855.1 Candidatus Erwinia dacicola
TGTCGACCTTTAAATAGGTTCATGTGCTACTCCTTCAACTAAACAGTGGCATCAGTTTACCATCGCCAGATCTTTGCAACAGTGCCCTTTTGAGCGGGAGGAGTCGGTGTGCAGAAGGCGACCAAATGAGGTATTCCCAGAAATGACATCCATCGCTAAACGTTCGCTCACCGGTCTGAGTTCAGCCTGAGTACGCCGGAACGGCAAAAGACGCTCCCTGCGGGCCTCGTCACGCGGCATCCCTGCCGCGTGACGTCCGGCTTACTTCAGGCTGAACTCATCCCCCGCTATCATCGTGCTCGCTGTGGGTTTCAAACCGACAATGAGGCTCGGGGTGAAAGGAGGGGGGGCTGATTGCAGCAGGCTCACAGCTAGGGATGGCCATGCAGCCTCGCGACAGGGATGTCTTCATGCCGGTGCGGAAAGCAGCCCTCCCTCCTGAAACCTGACATCTGTCATCCCGCAACAATATTCAGATCAGTGTTTCTGGGGATACATCTGGAGTCGATCATTTACTTCGGTCGACCCGCAATACCTCATTAGCGATGCAGTGCCAGCTGCGCGCGGTGGCGATCAACCCACATAGCGGTGGCACCGAAAACGGCGACGGGCAGGATCACCAGATTCAGAAGAGGGATGAGGGTGAACAGGCTGACCAGCGCGCCGAACTGCATATTATCGGTCTTATTTTGACGCAGGGCAGAGAGCATATGGCGGAAGCTGACCTTGTGGTAATCAAACGGATAGTCGCAGTACTGAATCGACAATATCCAGGCGCTAAACACGAACCACAGCACCGGGGCAATGGTCTGCCCAAAACCCGGGAAAAAATAGAGCAACAGCAGGACTAGGGCCCGCGGCAGATAGTAAGCCAGTTTCTGCCATTCACGCTTTATTATGCGCGGCATATCTTTCACCAGCCCGCTCCAGTCGCTGTCCGACAGCGGTTTACCGGTCAACCTTCCTTCCAGCTGTTCCGCCAGCAGTCCATGGTTAGGAGATTGAATCGCCTCTTCTGAGAGCGCCCAACCATGAATGTCAGAACGAACTATCCCTTTGATGCGGCGCTCGTGCGTAGGTTTAAGTATGAAAATGCAGTTTTTGTCGTGTTTTTAACCGGAAAGCCATTTTTAGGTACACTAATCCGGCTCAGGCATCCGCAA
>NZ_MAYS01000395.1 GCF_001756855.1 Candidatus Erwinia dacicola
AGCGGCCACGCGCTCAAGGATATAGGGCTTGAACGGGTCAAGCTTGCAGGGTCTGGGTGCGCGTGGCTTGTAGCGGATATCCGCTACGGGCAGCGGGCTACGGATATATCTGCGAACGGTCTCACAAGAGCATGAAAGCTGGCGCGCGATGGCGCGTATCGACATGCCCTGACGGTGTAAAACACTCATCTCCACTCTGGTCTCCAATGTCATCATTGGCAGTGCCTTAAAACTGCCATTTTTACCCTGGGTCGGTCAGATTTACATCGGCAGGTGGGCCAGTTTTACATCGGTAGCGACACACAACTGCGAAGCGCCGTTTGGTAAATCCGCTTTAATTCCTCCCGCTTCATGCTTTATGCTCTGTTTCTGACCTACCTGCCTTGCAATATGGATATCTGATGCGTTATCTGGCAACTTTCCTTCCTGTAGTCGCTTTACTTTCCGCCTGTAGCAGTCAGCCGAAAACGGCCTCGGCCGAACTTCACAGCAATCCGTTTAAAGGCAACGGCGGCTTCTTGCTTGAGCCTGCCCACAGCGGCACTGTGCTGGGGGGCGATTTCTCCAATAATCAGGCGGTCAACGCATTTATCGACAAAATGGTGCGCAAGCACGGTTTTGAGCGCCAGCAGCTGCACAATGTGCTGGCGCAGGCCAAGAACCTCGACTGGGTGATCCGCCTGATGGACCGCCAGGCACCCACGCCAACCACTCAAGGGCCGACCGGACTAAACAGCGCGTGGATCCGCTACCGCAGCAAGTTCATTACGCCGGATAACGTGCAGAATGGCGTGGCGTTCTGGAATCAGTATCGTGATGCGCTGCAGCGGGCGCAACAGACCTACGGCGTGCCGCCAGAAATTATTGTCGGCATTATCGGCGTGGAGACGCGCTGGGGCCGCGTCATGGGTAAAACGCGTATTCTGGATGCGTTGGCTACGCTGTCGTTTAACTATATGCGCCGCGCCGAATACTTCGGCGGTGAGCTGGAAACCTTCCTGCTGATGGTGCGTGAAGAGAATAATGATCTGCTGGACCTGCGCGGATCGTTTGCCGGTGCGATGGGCTATGGCCAGTTTATGCCGTCGGCATTTAAGCAGTATGCGGTCGACTTTAACGGCGATGGCCATATCAACTTGTGGGATCCGGTTGATGCGATTGGCAGCGTGGCGCACTACTTCCAGCAGCACGGCTGGCTGACAAACGGCACGGTGGCCGTGCAGGCTAACGGCCAGGCTCCCGGGCTGGAGAGCGGCTTTAAAACCCGTTACACCTTGGCGCAACTGGCTTCTGCCGGGTTCTCACCCATTATCCCGCTGGAAAATAACCAACAGGTTAGCCTGCTGAAGTTTGATATGGGCACCCGTTATCAGTACTGGTACGGGCTGCCGAACTTCTATGCCATCACTCGCTATAATCACAGCAACCATTATGCGATGGCGGTGTGGCAGCTGGGTGAAGCCGTGCGCGATGCGCGCTAGGGCGTAACGCGAGCTGTTGCAATTTTGTTATTTATCGCGCTGGCAGTCAGGCTTACAGTGGCCTTGGCTGCCACCGATCTTTTAGCGAGAAATAATGAAAGACTGGAACCCCGATCTCTACCGCCAGTTCGAAGCTGAGCGCACCCGCCCGGCGCAGGAACGGCTTAACCGCATCCCTTTATCCAACGTATCTTCCGCGACCGACCTTGGCTGTGACCCCGGCAACAGTACCGAGCTGCTGCATCGCGCGTGGCCCGCTGCCCGTATCACTGGACTGGATAGTTCGCAGTGGATGCTCGTCAGGCACAGCAGCGGTTGCCGGGCTGTGCGTTTGAGCTGGCGGATATCCGCAACTGGCAGGCCAGTCCGCCGCAGGAGGTGATTTATGTTAATGCCTCACTGCAGTGGCTGACCGATCATCCGCAGCTGTTTCCCCACCTCATCAACCAGCTGGCTGCCAACGGCGTGCTGGCCGTGCAGATGCCGGATAATCTCGATCAGCCCAGCCATCGCCTGATGCGCGAAGTGGACGGACGCCCACAATGGCAGCTGTGGGCATCGTGTGGTTTGGCTTTGCCGCCTCGACGGGAAAAGTACTAGCACTGGTTGAGCGTTTTCACGGTGACCGCGAGGCCGTTCGTCGCTAGGTAACGGCCTAGGCGCTTCAGACCCTGTACGATCATTTTCTCAAAAATTAAACTTGATACTGTATGACTATACAGTATAATCAGCGCATATTTTAGAGACAAACCAGCGTCCGCGTGTGCTTTACCCGCATGATTAGGAGTAGAAATGCCTATTGACGAAAACAAGCAAAAAGCACTGGCAGCAGCGCTGGGCCAGATTGAAAAGCAATTTGGTAAAGGCTCCATCATGCGCTTGGGTGAAGACCGTACCATGGATGTGGAAACCATTTCTACCGGTTCGTTATCCCTGGATATCGCTCTCGGTGCTGGCGGTTTGCCAATGGGCCGTATCGTCGAAATTTATGGCCCAGAATCTTCCGGTAAAACCACGCTGACTCTGCAGGTTATCGCTGCCGCACAGCACAAAGGTAAAACCTGTGCGTTTATTGATGCCGAGCACGCCCTTGACCCGGTCTATGCCAAGAAGCTGGGCGTAGACATTGATAACCTGCTCTGTTCTCAGCCGGATACCGGTGAGCAGGCGCTGGAGATCTGTGATGCGCTGGCGCGTTCCGGTGCTGTTGACGTGATTATCGTTGACTCCGTTGCGGCGCTGACGCCAAAAGCGGAAATCGAAGGCGAAATCGGTGACTCTCATATGGGCCTTGCGGCACGTATGATGAGCCAGGCGATGCGTAAGCTGGCCGGTAACCTGAAAAACTCCAGCACCTTGCTGATCTTCATCAACCAGATCCGTATGAAAATCGGTGTGATGTTCGGTAACCCGGAAACCACTACCGGTGGTAACGCACTGAAGTTCTACGCTTCTGTCCGTCTGGATATTCGCCGTATCGGCGCGATTAAAGAAGGTGACGAAGTGGTCGGTAGCGAAACCCGCGTGAAAGTGGTGAAAAACAAAATCGCTGCGCCGTTTAAGCAGGCTGAGTTCCAGATCATGTACGGCGAAGGTATCAACGTCTTCGGCGAGCTGGTGGACTTGGGCGTTAAGCACAAGCTGATTGAAAAAGCTGGTGCATGGTACAGCTACAACGGCGACAAAATCGGTCAGGGTAAATCCAACGCGGGTAGCTTCCTGAAACAGAACCCGGCGATTGCCAACGAAATCGACGCGAAGCTGCGTGAAATGCTGCTAGGCAACCAGAACGACAAGCCTGATTTTGTCCCTGCTGCGCACGAAGTGGACGAAACCAGCGACGCAGACGAAAAGTTCTGATAACGGTATATTCCCAAGGTCAGGCATGCCTGACCCTAGTTTTATCCTCATCTTCCCCCGTTGTGTTCCACCTGCTTTACCCCTTTAATCAGCCCATTCTCAACGTTTTTTCCTCGCACGGCACTTTTACAGACGTTACCCTTAACTCGTGTACATCTAACCGAAAACGGTGTGGATCACTATGTCAGAAACCACCGAATGAAACCGGCATGCAAAACTGCTGGAGCGGGCAACTCGTATCCTCGCGATGCGCGACCACAGCGAAGCGGAATTTCGCCGTAAGCTGGTGGTCTGCAGCGAGCGTGCAGCCCAGTTCTCAAAGGCGGAAACGCTACCAGAATCGCTGAGCCTGGAGAAGATCGATCAGGTTGTTGAGTGGTGCTATCAGCACAACTGGCTGGACGATACACGCTTTGCTGAGCGCTATCTGGCCGGCCGCAGCCGCAAGGGTTATGGGCCGCAGCGCATTCGCATTGAGCTGGGCCAGAAAGGCATCGATAAAAACCTGATTGATGAGACGCTGACCGCCAGCGAAATTGACTGGTCGAAGCAGGCGTTTGATCTGGCTGAAAGGAAGTTCAGCCTGCCATTTCCTACCGAATGGAAGGAAAAATCTAGGGTACAGCGTTATCTGATGACGAAGGACTTCTTTACCGAAGATATACGGGCTATTTTTGCAAATTTTGATGATTGACCTTCGATGGGATTTTACTTCCTTCTGAAGAAAATTTATCTTATTCACCACTTTTTGTTCGTGTGTCGCCGCAAGCAGCAGCCAATCCGGCGTAGCATGACCCACGAAACGTACGTTAGCGTGATTCTAGGACAAATATGAGCAAGAGCACTGCGGAGATTCGTCAAGCGTTTCTCGACTTTTTCCAGAGCAAGGGACATCAGGTTGTAGCCAGTAGCTCCCTCGTCCCAAACAATGACCCGACGCTATTATTCACCAACGCTGGGATGAACCAGTTTAAAAAAGTTTTCCTCGGCCAGGACAAGCGTAATTACTCCCGTGCGACCACATCGCAGCGCTGCGTGCGCGCCGGCGGTAAGCACAATGACCTCGAAAACGTCGGATACACCGCGCGTCACCACACCTTCTTCGAGATGCTGGGAAACTTCAGCTTCGGCGACTACTTCAAGAAAGAGGCGATTGGCTTTGCTTGGGAGCTGCTGACCAGCCCTGAGCGGTTCGGTCTGCCAAAAGAAAAGCTGTGGGTCACCGTGTACGAGACCGATGACGAAGCTTACGGCATCTGGAAAAACGAAATCGGCGTGCCGCGTGAGCGCATCATTCGCATTGGTGACAACAAAGGCGGTGCCTACGCTTCCGATAACTTCTGGCAGATGGGCGATACCGGCCCGTGCGGCCCGTGCTCGGAAATCTTCTTTGACCACGGCGACCACATCTGGGGCGGCCCTCCGGGCTGCCCGGAAGAGGATGGCGACCGCTATATCGAGATCTGGAACATCGTCTTCATGCAGTTCAACCGTCAGTCTGACGGCATCATGCTGCCCCTGCCGAAGCCATCCGTGGACACCGGCATGGGGCTGGAGCGCATCAGTGCGGTCCTGCAGCATGTGAACTCTAACTACGAAATCGACCTGTTTGCCAAACTGATTCAGTCTGTGGCGCAGGTCACCGGTGCGACCGATCTCAGCAATAAATCGCTGAGTGTGATTGCCGACCATATTCGTTCCTGTGCCTTCCTGATTGCCGATGGTGTGATCCCGTCGAATGAGAACCGTGGCTACGTGCTGCGCCGCATCATTCGCCGTGCGGTGCGTCATGGCAACATGCTGGGAGCAGAAGGGACCTTCTTATACAAACTGGTTGCTCCGCTGATTGCCGTAATGGGCGCAGCGGGTGAAGATCTGCAACGCCAGCAGGCGCAGCTCGAGCAGATCCTGAAAACCGAAGAAGAGCAGTTTGCAAAGACCCTAGAACGCGGTCTGGCGCTGCTGGACGAAGAGCTGGAAAACCTGCAGGGCGATACGCTGGATGGTGAAACCGTCTTCCGCCTGTACGACACCTTTGGTTTCCCGGTCGACCTTACGGCGGACGTCTGCCGCGAACGTAACCTGAAAATCGACGAAGCCGGTTTCGAGCAGGCGATGGAGCAGCAGCGCCAGCGCGCCCGCAGCGCCAGCGGTTTCGAAACTGACTACAACAACGTGATCCGCATTGACCAGACTTCTGCCTTCAAAGGCTATGAAGAGCTGGCGCTGAATGCAACAGTGACTGCCATCTTCGTTGACGGGCAGGCAGCTGATGAGATCAATACAGGTCAGAAAGGGGTGATTGTTCTCGATGAAACGCCATTCTATGGTGAATCAGGTGGTCAGGTTGGTGATACCGGCGAGCTGAAAACCAGCGATGCCAGCTTCAGCGTGAACGACACGCAGAAGTACGCGCAGGCGATTGGTCATATCGGCAAACTGTCCGCAGGCAAGCTGCACGTCGGCGATCGCGTGGCGGCACAGGTGAATGAGGCGCGTCGTGCGCGTATTCGTCTTAACCACTCGGCAACGCACCTGCTGCACGCCGCGTTACGTCAGGTACTTGGCGAGCACGTTGCGCAGAAAGGCTCACTGGTGAACGACAAATACCAGCGTTTCGACTTCTCGCATTTTAAGGCGATGAAGCCGGCTGAAATCCGCCAGGTTGAAGAGATTGTCAACGCGCAGATCCGTCGCAACCTGCCGATTGAAACCAACATCATGGAACTCGAAGCGGCGAAAGCTCACGGGGCCATGGCGCTGTTTAGCGAGAAGTATGATGACCACGTGCGCGTTGTCGGTATAGGTGACTTCTCAACCGAGCTGTGTGGCGGTGTGCACGCCGTGCGTACCGGTGATATCGGCCTGTTCCGTATTACCTCTGAGTCCGGCACTGCCGCTGGCAGGCGCCGTATTGAAGCCGTCACCGGGGAAGGGGCGCTGGCACAGGTTTACAGCCAGAACGAGCAGCTGCTGGATATCGCACACTTGGTAAAAGCCAATAACAGTAATCTGAATGAGAAAGTACGTGGGCTGATCGACCATGCACGCGGGCTGGAAAAAGAGTTGCAGCAGCTGAAGGATCAGCAGGTTGCGCAAGAAAGCGCATCGTTAAGTAGTAAAGCGATTGCACTGAAAGGCACCAAACTGTTAGTTAGTGAGCTGAGCAACGTCGAACCGAAGATGCTGCGTACGATGGTAGACGATCTGAAAAATCAGCTCGGCTCCGCGATTATCGTGCTGGCAACGGTTAGCGATGGCAAAGTCTCCCTGATTACTGGCGTGACCAAAGACCTGACCGACCGCGTGAAAGCGGGCGAACTGGTGGGCGAACTGGCTCAGCGGGTCGGTGGTAAGGGTGGAGGTCGCCAAGATATGGCTCAGGCAGGCGGTACAGATGCACAGGCGCTGCCTGCTGCGCTGGCTGGTGTTGAGTCATGGGTAACGGCAAAATTGTAACACTATAAAAACGTGTCGCGAATGGCGCTCTGGGTGAAAATCGGGGGCGCTTTACTTCCGCGCTACAACCCTGTAATCATAAAGTCAGGTTAATAATCCGGTTTTCGGC
The DNA here is from genome assembly GCF_001756855.1 of Candidatus Erwinia dacicola. Taxonomy (GTDB): domain Bacteria; phylum Pseudomonadota; class Gammaproteobacteria; order Enterobacterales; family Enterobacteriaceae; genus Erwinia; species Erwinia dacicola. Next base: position 6,910 of record NZ_MAYS01000395.1, read on the forward strand.
TAAACTAACTGCCATCCGAATGTATTGGTAAGCAGGTGCACTCTTAGTGTATTTGTCATAATCTACGTTTAGCGTTATATGATGGATAATGCCGGGAAGCCGTTAGCCCGACTTTTTTAATCTTTCAAGGAGCAAAGAATGCTTATTCTAACTCGTCGAGTTGGTGAAACCCTCATGATCGATGATGAGGTGACTGTAACTGTGCTGGGAGTCAAAGGTAACCAGGTACGTATTGGTGTGAACGCCCCTAAAGAAGTTTCGGTGCATCGCGAAGAGATTTATCAGCGCATCCAGGCCGAAAAAACTCAACAGACAAGTTACTAACGAGACTGTAATTTAAATTGTGTATCTGCCTGTTTTTGATATATTCATTCCAATAACGGAGACAGGCAAACTATGGACGAAAAGAAACGCAAAGCGCTGGCGGCTGAACTGGCTAAAGGCCTTAAAACCGAAGCTGATCTTGACCCGTTTTCCCGCATGCTGACAAAGTTGACCGTCGAAACAGCGTTAAATGCTGAGCTGACTGACCATCTCGGGCATGAGAAAAATGCCCCCAAAAAGGCTCTAATACCCGTAATGGCTGTTCGTCAAAAACCCTGCTTTGCGATGACGGCGAGATTGCGCTGAACACGCCGCGTGATCGTGAAAATACCTCTGAACCTCAGCTGATTAAGAAAAACCAGACGCGTATTACGCAGATGGACAGCCAGATTTTATCTCTCTACGCCAGAGGTATCCCCCCCGTGAAATCGTCGCCACGTTCAAAGAGATGTGCGACGCCGATGTGTCACCCTCGCTGATATCTGAGGTCAGCGACGCCGTAAAAAAATAGGTCGCTGAGCGGCAAAACCGGCAACCAGATGCGCTGTATCCCATTGTTTATATGCACTGTATTGTCGTAAAAGTCCGTTAGAATGGCAGCGTAATTAACAAAGCTGTTTTCCTAGCACTGGGTATCAATACCGAAGGCTAGAAAGAATTACCGGGCATGTGGGCTTGCCGAACATGAGGGTGCAAAGTTCATGGTTAGGAGATTGAATCGCCTCTTCTGAGAGCGCCCAACCATGAATGTCAGGACGAACTATCCCTT
>NZ_MAYS01000396.1 GCF_001756855.1 Candidatus Erwinia dacicola
ATCTTTGCAACAGTGCCAGAAAAATGCCCCCCAAAAGGCTCTAATACCCGTAATGGCTGTTCGTCAAAAACCCTGTTTTGCGATGATGGCGAGATTGCGCTGAATACGCTGCGTGATCGTGAAAACACCTCTGAACCTCAGCTAATTAAGAAAAACCAGACGCGTATTATGCAGATAGACAGCCAAATTTTAGCTCTCTACGCCAGAGGTATGCCCCCCGTGAAATCGTTGCCATGTTCAAAGAGATGTACGACGCCGATGTGTCACCCTCGCTGATATCTGAGGTCACCGATGCCGTAGAAAAAAAGGGCGCTGAGTGGCAAAACCGGATGCGCTGTATCCCATTGTTTATATGCACTGTATTGTCGTAAAAGTCCGTCAGAATGGCAGCGTAATCAACAAAGCTATTTTCCTAGCCCGGGTATCAATACCGAAGGCCAGAAAGAGACTTAGTGTTAATGGCTAATATCCGTTTGCCGATTTGAAGTCACGACTGGATAAGAAGAAGTAATCACTGCGATATTCGCCTCTGGCGCAGGATCCTGTGCCAAATTTATTATAAAATCAATAAATTCAGATAGTTATAACATAACACTCCTAAGCTTAATGCGATCATGAAGATGCCTCATACAGCAATGAAATTAAATCACTTTTCCTCAATCAGTGACTCTGTCATAAAGTACTTATTGCTATTTTATTCAGACCATCTTAATAATAAAACCAGAAAAGAAAATTTGAAAGCACTGAATAAAAAATTCAGATCTTATATCAGAAATCAGGATATTTCATCGCCATGAAAAATAAATTTAAATTTACGCTTAAAAGCCTCTCATTCGATGAGAATTATAACCCCTCTGAAAATACCCGTATTACCACCAACTTCGCTAATTTAGCGCGCGGTGAGAAGCGTCAGGAAAACTTGCGTAATGCCCTGACGATGATTGACGATCGTTTCAATAGCTTGGCGCGCAAGGATAATCCCAACGGTGATCGTTACGCCGTGGAGCTTGAGATCGTCTCTGTTGATATGGATGTGGAAGGCAAAGGCGTTCCCTTCCCCGTGATTGAAATATTGAAAACCAATATCGTCGATCGTAAAAAAAATCAGTGCATTGAGGGGATTGTCGGAAATAATTTCTCTTCTTACGTGCGTGATTATGACTTTAGCGTGGTGCTGTTAGAACATAACAAGGACAAATCTAGCTTTAGCACGCCAGATAATTTTGGTGTGCTGCACGGAAATCTGTTTAAATCTTTCGTTAACTCAAGTACCTACAAAGAAAATTTTAAGAAGCAGCCGGTTATCTGCCTGAGCGTGTCCAGCAAAAGAACTTATCACCGCACCGACTATCAGCATCCGGTACTAGGCGTTGAATATCGTCAGAATGCTTTGTCCATGACCGATCACTACTTCAAGAAAATGGGATTAGAGGCACGCTATTTTATGCCGCCAAACGCGGTCGCGCCTCTGGCCTTCTATTTCTCCGGTGACTTAATTAATGACTATACGGATCTTGAGCTGATCAGCACCATCAGCACGATGGAATCATTCCAGAGAATTTACCGTCCTGAAATTTACAACGCGAATTCAGTAGCGGGACAAGAGTATCAGCCAAGCCTGAACAGTCAGGATTATGTATTAACGAAAATTGTTTACGATCGCGAAGAGCGTAGCCAGCTGGCCGTTGAGCAGGGCAAATTGACCGAAGAGAAATTCATTAAGACTTACCAGAATGTTTTTAAGCAATGGTCTGAAGATACCGTTCTTTGATTCAGAAATTACAAGGTCACCTATTATGAAAAAGTTATTACCAACCTCCTCTGCTGGCAGCTTGCCTAAACCTTCTTGGCTGGCACAGCCTGAAGTTTTATGGTCACCGTGGAGATTGCAATATCAGGAACTGATTGATGGCAAGAAAGACGCTCTGCGTCTGTGCTTGGAAGACCAGCAGCAGGCGGGGATTGATATTGTCAGCGATGGCGAACAGACACGCCAGCATTTCGTCACAACCTTTATTGAGCATCTCGAAGGCGTGGATTTCGAGCAGCGTGAAATCGTTAAGATTCGCGATCGTTACGACGCTAGCGTACCGACCGTCGTGGGTCCGGTGAGCCGCAAAAACTCGGTATTTGTCGAGGACGCTAAGTTCTTACGTCTGCAGACTGACAAGCCAATTAAGTGGGCCCTGCCGGGTCCGATGACGATGATCGATACCCTGTATGATAATCACTATAAAAGCCGTGAAAAACTCGCGTGGGAGTTCGCTAAGATCCTGAATGAAGAAGCGAAAGAGTTAGAAGCGGTGGGCGTGGATATTATTCAGTTTGATGAGCCAGCGTTTAACGTCTTCTTTGATGATGTGAATGACTGGGGTATCGCCACCTTGGAAAGAGCCATTGAAGGGCTGAAGTGCGAAACGGCGGTGCATATTTGCTACGGCTACGGCATCAAAGCCAATACCAACTGGAAAAAGACGCTGGGTTCCGAGTGGCGCCAGTACGAAGAGATTTTCCCGAATCTGCAAAATTCGAATATCGACATTATCTCGCTCGAATGCCAGAACTCGCATGTTCCTATGGAGCTTCTGGAGCTGATCCGCGGGAAAAAAGTGATGGTGGGCGCCATTGACGTAGCAACTAACAATATTGAAACCCCTGAAGAGGTCGCCGCGACGCTGCGCAAAGCGCTGCAGTTCGTCGACGCCGACGAGCTCTACCCTTGCACCAACTGCGGTATGATTCCATTACCGCGTGGCGTGGCAAGAGGCAAGCTCGCCGCACTGAGCGCAGGTGCCGAGATCATCCGTAAAGAGCTACTGGCTAAATAACGTCGCCTTGTGTCAGACCAGATAAATTGTGCAGGCACCGTTTGCACAATTTCAGCTTCCACCTAAGCCCGCCTGATTCCCCCCGGCGGGCGTTTTAACGCTTATTCCCGCTAGCCCAGCCCCGGCGCAACGTGCTTTAGTATCGTCTCAATGGTGTGCGCGCAGTAATCCACACCCAGCAGATTCGGGACGATCAACGATCTTGCAGCTCCAGCATGATGG
>NZ_MAYS01000397.1 GCF_001756855.1 Candidatus Erwinia dacicola
ATCACTTTACCATCGCCAGATCTTTGCAACAATGCCGGAGAAGCCGGGGTTTGCGGTGCTAATGAAGGGCTTCCTGGGTACCGACCCGTACCAGTGCATCCTGTGCAAGGGCCGACTGCGTTTTGCCGGCGCTCAGGCAGGAACGCAGGCGATGGCATGACTGTCGGAAAGGTTGCGTGGAATGGAGAAAAAGCGATGGTTGCGGATGCCTGAGCCGGATTAGTGTGCCTGAAAAGATGCCATATTTGCAGTACCAGCGGACGGCCCACAGGATAATATGACGCTCAAAATGTCGACCTTTAAATAGGTTCATGTGCTGCTCCTTCAACTAAACAGTGGCATCAGTTTACCATCGCCAGATCTTTGCAACAGTGCCCCCGTTATTAATCCACTGTAATTCGGCTTGCATAGAAACCCTCGGTGATTAACGATACGCTCTTAACCATATCACTGTTCACGGCAGCAGCAGGAAATCTTCGGGAAAGGAATTTATTGAGAGTGGGATCTGGCGTAGGGATCGGGCATGTCCGACCCACGGAACGATATTACGGCTGTGCCACGAAGCCGACGGCTTCATACACTTTCTTCAGGGTTTCCTGCGCCTGAGCACGGGCTTTAGCTGTCCCGTCACGCATCAACTGGTCGAGGAAAGCTTCATCATTGCGGTAGCGGTGATAGTGCTCCTGCAGCTCGCCCAGCATCTGCGATACGGCATCGACCACGGCACCCTTCAGGTGACCATACATCTGGCCGGCGAATTCAGCTTCCAGCTCGGCAACCGGCTTACCGGTCACGCATGAAAGGATATCCAGCAGGTTTGATACGCCCGGCTTCTCTTTCACATCGTAACGCACCACTGGTGGCTCATCGCCGTCGGTCATCGCACGTTTAATCTTCTTCACTACCGACTTCGGATCTTCCAGCAGGTCGATAACGTTATTGCGGTTATCGTCAGACTTGGACATCTTCTTAGTTGGCTCTAGCAGCGACATCACGCGCGCGCCGGATTCCGGAATAAACGGCTCAGGCATTTTGAAGATGTCGCCGTACACCGCGTTAAAGCGCGAAGCGACGTCGCGGATCAGCTCCAGATGCTGCTTCTGGTCTTGACCGACCGGCACCTGAGTGGTCTGATACAGCAGGATATCGGCCGCCATCAGCACCGGGTAATCAAACAGACCGGCGTTGATGTTCTCTCCATAGCGCGCGGACTTGTCCTTGAACTGAGTCATGCGGCTCAGCTCACCGAAGTAGGTGTAGCAGTTGAGGATCCAACCTAGCTGGGTGTGTTCCGGCACGTGCGACTGGACGAAGATGGTGCTCTTTTGCGGGTCAATCCCGCAGGCGAGGTAGAGTGCCAGCGTATCCAGCGTCGCTTTGCGCAGCGCGACCGGATCCTGACGCACGGTAATGGCGTGCAAATCAACGATGCAGTAGATGCAGTGATAGTCATCCTGCATCTGGACCCACTGACGCAGCGCACCCATATAGTTACCGATGGTCAGTTTACCTGAAGGCTGTGCGCCGCTAAATACGATGGGTTTGCTCATATTTCCGTCCTGAATAATTACAGCCCGAGTGCGGGCAACAAATCGTTAAAGTGATCGAGCGTGACGTCAGGTTGACTGGTGGCGATAGGCTCACCGTAGTTGTAGCCGTAGGTCAGACCGATGCAGGGACATCCTGCCGCCTGCGCCGCTAGGATATCATTGCGTGAGTCACCGACAAACACTAACTCGCCCGGCAGCAGGCCAAATTTGCCCAGCACCAAGAACAGCGGTGCCGGATGCGGCTTCTTAGCCACGACATCGTCGCCGCCGATAATCAGCGAAAAATAGTCAGCAATGCCGAGTGAAGTCAGCAGCGGCGTGACAAACGGCGTCGGCTTGTTAGTCACCAGCACCATTGGCAGATTGTGTTTAGCCAGAGCGGCTAGCGTCTCTTTGACCTGCGGATAGAGCAGGCTGCCGCCGTCAACGTGCGAGGCGTAGTGCTGATCCAGCAGCACGCGGGCATCACGTATAAGCGCAGGTGAAGGCGCGTGGCCCAGTGCCCATGTCAGCGCCCGCTCAATCAGAATGTCGGCACCGTTGCCAATCCAAGTCGAGACGCGAGCAATCCCGGCTGCCGGCAGGTTCAGTGCGCTGAGCGCACCATCCACCGCGCCGGTCAGCCCCGGTGCGCTGTCAGTCAGCGTGCCATCGAGATCGAAGGCCAGCGCCCGGATATTAGTGAAATGCCCCATGACGAGATTTCTCCAGTTCTGTCCGCATATCGTCGATCACTTTTTTGTAATCGGGATGACCAAAAATCGCCGAGCCGGCGACAAACATATCGGCGCCCGCTTCTGCGATCGCGCCAATGTTGTCGACTTTGACGCCACCGTCCACTTCCAGACGAATGTCGTAGCCGCTCTGGTCGATAAGTTTACGCACCTGACGCAGTTTGTTCAGCATGCTAGAAATAAACGACTGACCGCAGAAACCGGGGTTAACCGACATCAGCAGGATCACATTAAGCTTATCCATCACATAATCCAGAATGCTGAGCGGCGTGGCCGGATTTAGTACCAAACCCGCTTTACAGCCATGTTCTTTGATCAGCTGTAATGTGCGGTCAACGTGTTCGGATGCTTCAGGATGGAAGGTAATATAGCTAGCACTGGCTTTAGCAAAGTCAGGCACTAGGCGATCGACGGGTTTCACCATCAGATGCACGTCGATAGGGGCGGTTACGCCGTAATCGCGCAGGGCTTTCAGGACCATCGGGCCCATCGTAAGGTTGGGAACGTAATGATTATCCATCACATCGAAATGCACCACATCACCACCGGCAGCCAGTACTTTAGCGGTGTCTTCGCCCAGGCGGGCGAAGTCTGCGGAAAGAATTGATGGGGCAATTAAAAACTGTTTCATCCGTTTCTCCCTAGTTGTGCCTGACGTCAGGCTCTCATCACTGACCAGTATACAGCGCCAGTAACTCATTAACCTTAAGGCGACTTCCGCCAATGCTGCTGATTGAGCGGCGCACTTTGATTTCGTGCAGCTTGGTCGCCGCCTGATACCACTCTCGCGTCAGCGGAGTGTCATGGTTGGAAATTAGCACGGTAATGCTGTTCTCCTGCGCCAACATGGTGGCCAGTTCAGCCAGATGCTGCTGCTCGCGCATGGTGAAGCTGTTGGTGTGGTACGCTGTAAAGTTGGCCGTGGCCGACAGAGGCGCATAGGGTGGATCGCAATACACCACCGTCCCCTGCAGCGCTTTTCCCAGCGTAACATCGTAAGATTCACAGACAAAAGTTGCATGTTGCGCTCGCTCGGCAAACCAGTAAAGCTCATCTTCCGGGAAGTAGGGCTTGCGGTAGCGGCCAAACGGCACGTTTAACTCACCGCTCAGGTTGTAGCGACACAGCCCGTTGTAACAGTGGCGGTTGAGGTAGAGAAACAGCACCGCGCGGCGATAGGCATCATTACACTGATTGAACTCCTGGCGACAGGCATAATAGACCTCGGAGTCATTCCCCTGCGGCGTAAACAGCATGCGCGCATCGGGAACGAACTCATCCGCACGCTCTTTAACAATGTTATAGAGGTTGATGAGATCGCTGTTAATGTCAGCCAAAATGTAGCGGGAATATTGGGTATTGAGGAAGACTGAACCGGCACCGACAAACGGCTCGATCAGGCAATCCCCCTCCGGGAGATTGCGTCGAATATCATCGAGTAACAGGTACTTGCCACCAGCCCACTTCAAAAAAGCGCGATTTTTTTTCATGCCGTCATTTATTAGTTTACTTATCAGGCTGTGGTTACACCGACAGCATATCTGCGCTTTAAATGATCGACGTGCTTTTGGCACGCTTATACACTAAAGGAAATGCCGGGTTACCCCGGGTAAATATCACTTACCGGCTTCTTTTTAACCTGACTGACCGGTTGCGCTAACTTCAGCGAGCAGCGAAGGAACAGCATGCTTAGCCTTGGCCGACGTGCCATAAGAGCTACTAGCACGTATCCGGCTAACCGTTGCGCGTTGTCTGGTACACATGGTAGCCGGATAAATTCTGTTTTTTCGCGCACGGATTCAGCGTGTCCGAGCGTGAAGCATCACTCAGCTGCAGCGTGAAGTTGCCGCCTAGCGTGCCGCCGCTGGCTTGCTCTCTTTCACTGCGGGCTTGCTGGCGGCCGGTTTGTGCGCCGTTGCAGTTTTGCTGTCATGGGTCGCGGCTGGCGTTGTCTGGCGCGCAGGCTGATGGCTCGCCGCTGACGGTTTATTAGTTACCTAGCGCGGAGTTTCACCACTGGGTGCCACCGTTGTTGCGTCGGTAGGCAGGGAAGAACCGTCCTGCCCGGCCTGCGCCGCTGCATCCACCTGCTCCTGATAATTGCTCAGCGCGTTGCTCAGATCGCCAAGCAATTCGACACGCTGCTGGTTGGCAGGCGTCTGCGTCTGCGGCGCATCAGTTGGCGTTGGAGAGATAGGTGGCACGCTGACGTCCTGCGGTGAAGCAGGCTGTCCTGTTGCTGGCGCACTGTTCTCCGTCGTGGTCGGCTGATCGGATTGCCAGCTCATGGAAGAGAAGCCGGAAAGATCGATATTTTTCTCGCCGTCGCCGGTGCTGCCTCCGGTGGCCGGAGCCGCAGGCTGCTGCGCACTTTTCTCACTGCCGCTGTCCGCTGATTTCAGCGCCGAGCCGATGCCCAACAACAGCACCAAGATCCCGATACCCATCATCATATGCTGGAGGGAGACTGGCACTTTATGCGCAGAAGACGCTTTGCGTGGCCGCGTCGGGCGGCGCTCGCTAGTGTCAGGTTTTAACTCGTCCATTTAACCTCCTCCCATAGAGCGGCGTTGCCGCCCAAACCCTGTGGACGGTGATACATCTGTGAGTGTTGCCAGTGGCTGGCTTGCACATTGTTATCAGGACTTTTGGCAATCCTGAATGGATGCTAGCACCATATCATGTGTCACACCGCTACGCACTTCGGCTTTGCCGATTGCCAGTGGCAGTACTAGGCGCAGTTGACCAGCCAGCACCTTTTTATCGCGCATCATGTGCGGCAGATAATCTTCCGCCGCCATGCTTTCTGGTCCGTTCACCGGTAAACCAGCACGCTGCAGCAGCGCGATAATACGGTCGGTATCCTGTGAGCTGAACTGCCCGAGACGCTCGGCATTGCGTGCTGCCATAACCATCCCGGCGGCAACCGCTTCACCGTGCAGCCAGTTACCGTAGCCCATGTGTGCTTCAATCGCATGGCCGTAAGTATGGCCAAGATTTAGCAGCGCACGCAGACCGTGTTCATGTTCATCAGCAGCCACTACCTCAGCTTTCAGTTCGCAGCAGCGGCGAATACAGTACGCTATCGCTGCTCCGTCCAGCGCCAGCAGAGCATCAAGATGCTGCTCCAGCCAGTTAAAGAACTCGCCGTCGAGAATAATGCCATATTTGATCACTTCCGCTAGGCCAGAGGAGAGTTCGCGGGCAGGCAGCGTATTGAGGCAGTCGACATCAACCACCACCGACGCTGGCTGATAAAACGCTCCAATCATATTTTTGCCGAGCGGATGGTTGACGGCGGTTTTGCCACCAACGGAAGAGTCGACCTGCGACAGCAGCGTGGTGGGCACCTGAATAAAGCGTACGCCACGCTGGTAGCTGGCCGCGGCAAAGCCGGTTAAATCGCCGATCACACCGCCACCCAAAGCAATCAGGGTGGTATCACGGCCGTGTGGCTTTGCCAGAAGTGCCGTGAATACTTGGTCGATCACCGCCAGCGTCTTAAACTGCTCGCCGTCCGGTAAAATCACCCGGTCTACCACCACCCCCACGCTTTCAAGGCGAGAACGCAGCGTGTCAAGATAGAGAGGAGCCAGCGTCTGGTTGGTCACCAACATGGCCTGATCGCCCGCTTTAAGCGGCCAAAAAGAAGCCGGATCTGCAAACAACCCGGCGGCGATGGTAATGGGGTAACTGCGCTCCCCAAGAGTTACGGTAATCCTCTCCATGACGCTGTATCACCTTTTTTTTGCTGCGCCCACGCGGGGCCATCAGAGCGTTACTCAGCTCTTTTCTAACATATTGATAATCTGATTAGCGACCACTTTCGCACTCTGATCGTCAGTGCGAATGGTAACGTCGGCAATCTCTTCGTACATTGGATTGCGTTCATCAGCTAATGCTTCCAGCACTTCGCGTGGTGGAGAATCCACCTGCAGCAACGGACGTTTTTTGTCGCGCTGGGTACGTGCCAGTTGCTTTTCGATAGTCGTTTCAAGATACACCACTACGCCACGGGCGGAGAGACGGTTGCGCGTTTCACGCGACTTGACGGAACCGCCACCAGTCGCCAGCACAATGCCCTGGTTTTCAGTAAGTTCATTGATGACTTTTTCTTCGCGATCGCGGAAGCCTTCTTCGCCTTCGACGTCAAAAACCCAGCCCACATCCGCTCCGGTACGTCGCTCAATTTCTTGATCGGAATCAAAAAATTCCATATTGAGTTGTTGAGCTAACTGACGCCCAATAGTGGTTTTGCCGGCACCCATAGGCCCAACCAGAAAGATATTGCGTTTCTCTGCCATTTTTTCGGTATTACTAAGCCAATTCGTTGATGATACCCCGCCTTAAACTAGGCAGGACATGAACTGAAACCTCATGAGCGATAGTGCGAGAGTCAAACTGAAAATTATCTCAACACTGAAGATGTTTTGGCAACCGATTAAATCTACCTTGCCCATTGCATGCAATATTTTGGCGCGTTTCAATCCGCTTCATTTATCAGCCAGATGTGGTTGCATCGGCTACGCCGCTTGCGCACGATAGAAAACGCTTAAAAAGCATTCGCTGCTGCGGGCACCTAGCCCATAATTCAAAATCGCTAAACCTTGTAAGCTAATTCCGCCCTTGCGTCAAACGCAACTGTGACCAATTCAGGGAAAAACATGCAGGTTCTGTCGTTTGGCGCTAGAACTGCATTAGTCACTGAACACTAATCTCGGCGTGATAAAGATCACCAGCTCGCACATTTTTTTGCTCACGTACGTCATGGCAAAAAAGGCCATGGAGCAGCGGAATATCGCCAAGCACGGGTATTTTAGTCCGCCCTGTCGCGCTCTGCTGCTGGAATATGCCCGCCAGCGCCAGCGTCTAACCGTCCTTCAGGACCTGCGTGTCGATCTCCTGCTTATCGATGGTGAGCACCTCATTAACGCCGCTGCACATGTTGCGTTCAGGCATATTTTGCAAAATGTGCAGTTTCAGCAAAATCCGACCATTGGCCTGCACCACCGGCGTCACTTCCATTCCCAGCATCGCTTCTTTAAATTCCATGGTGGTGGAGCCGCTGCTGCCGGTCGCCACCTGCTCTTCTTCGCTTAGCCCCCAGTTCACGTCCAGTTCGCGCAGGTTCTTTTCACTGATGGTGACAATCTGCGCCGCCAGCTCAATCTACTTCAGCGGCACATCCAGCTGGCGCACCCAGCGTTCAACCTCTTTCAGTGCGCGATCGGTATCGCGCAGCAGCAGGCTGTTGGTACGGCTATCCAGCGTAATGCTGCCGCGCGCCGTCATTAGCTGGGCGCGCTGCGTTGACCGCTGCCGCATCCGCATGCTGCAACGTCAGTGTCAGGTTGTGCAGCGGCAGATTTTGCTGTTGTTCCTCACGTCGGGCATAGGCTTTGCGCTGCTCCTTCTGCTGCCAGCTTTCGGGATAGACCAGCAGCACGTTGGCATGCTGCTGCGTTGTCAACCGCCCCATTTTCATCACCAGAGACAGCGCCTGCTGCCACGGCACGCCTTTCAACCGCAGCGAGAGGTTGCCCTCCACCCCGGGTGCCACCACCAGATTCAGCTGCTGATAGTCCGCCAGCGCCTGTAACACTTGGCCGATGGGCGCTTCATCGAACGCCAGTGAGAGTAGGCTGATCAGTGCTAGCCAGAGATAGAGCATCTTGTGCATGTTGTTGTCCTTTTAACGTCAGCTTTGATAACGGGCGGGCAATCCTGCTAGGGGGAAAGCGAGATGCTCAGCCAGTCGATAGCGGCAAGCCGCCATGCGGTCGCCGGCAGCGTGTCGCCGATCTGTCCGTGCGGCGTGCTGCCCTGCGGTGAACGCAGCTAGGCATGGTGGTGGACTGGGCGGCCAATGATGCCAAGCAGGCACCAGCCCACTGCCGCATCACCGGTCACTGGCTGGCAGCGGCTCTCCTGCAAAAAGAAAGGGGCGCGCGCGGGGTGCCAGTGCTCAAGCACCGCCCCGGTGTGCGCCAGCCGGGTCTAGTCCGTCAAGGTGATGTAAATTCACTTACAGCCT
>NZ_MAYS01000398.1 GCF_001756855.1 Candidatus Erwinia dacicola
CAGAGTGAAAAGGCGTAAAACAAGAAATTTAGGCGCATATATTATTACTTAATATCACAAAGATATCGGGGCATGATATTAATCATAGCGATAATAATAACGTCTGTATGGGCTGCGAGGGGAATAAACAGAAATTGAATTTCAAAAACTGCTTATTTCTAGTCGTGAGGCACTCACCTTTACTTATTTATGGAATAAAAACATCTAAAATTATTCTGTTGTGTTCTTTCGAATGGGCCTATTGGCCTGACTCAACGAGTGAGATCTGGAAGGCATTACCCACGAAAATCTATGCGGCCCAGAACGCGCTGGAACTACTTTCATGCTCCGGTAAGAGCTCAACGGAATGCTATTGGAAGGTCCCCCCCCCTACTGTGACCTCGCCATTATCTACCACAAAAACGACATTAAGACGCTGCCGAAATTCCGCGATGGCGCTATCGGCGAGTTGGTCAAAATGTATGTTATAGCTTTATTTCCGCCATACCGGTAGAGTCATCCGGCATTAATCTCACGCTGACCAGGATACGTAATGATTGGAATAAGCGCCCGTGCGTGGCAATGGCATCAAATGCAGGATGTCTCACTGTATATTCCGTATCAGGATTTTAAAGAGTGGCTGGAAAAATTAACATTGTAATAATATTAACCGACAAATAATAACATACCGTCTTTCAGAGACTGTTATTTTTACTTAAAGGAAGGGTTGAATATCACCCACGCCTTCGCGGATCACTTCCGGCGTATTTTCCGTTAAATCGATAACGGTGGTCGGCTGCTGTCCGAGATAACCGCCGTGAATAATCATGTCAACAATCTTACCGATCTCATCCTGAATCGCTTCCGGATCCGACTCGGTGAAGTCATTGCCGGGCAGCATCAGCGACGTAGACATCATCGGCTCATTCAGCGCTTCCAGCAGCGCCAGCGCAATGGGATTCGATGGCACGCGCAGGCCGATCGTTTTACGCTTTTTGCTCATCAGACGACGCGGCACTTCTTTGGTCGCTTTGAGGATGAAGGTATAGTTGCCCGGCGTATTGTTTTTGATCAGGCGGAATGCCGTGTTGTCTACGTGAGCATAGGTAGACAGCTCTGACAGGTCACGGCACATCAGCGTGAAGTTGTGGTTGCTATCCAGCTGACGGATGCGGCAGATACGCTCCATCGCGTTCTTATCTTCCAGCTTGCAGCCCAGCGCATAACCGGAATCCGTGGGATAAACGATCACGCTGCCTTTATTTAACATCTCCACCGCCGACTTGATCAGGCGCAGCTGGGGATTGTCTGGATGAATATAGAAAAATTGACTCATAACTAACCTCTCACCTGCGCTTTCTGCGCGGGATCATTGTGCGATTTCAGGAAATGTCAAAACGGCTCCGGAAAACACGGGGAAATATCGCAGCATGATACTGACATTTACCACTGAGGGAAAAAGTATATTGACTTTTTGCTATGAACCAGTTAACTAGTACGTAAGTTCACAAGCAAAGGTGTCTGTATTATGACGTATTCATTCATCTCTGATGACTGGTTGGTGGCACACTTCACCTTGAACGGGCGAAGCTGTCATGCACGGTTAATACGCAGTGCAGGTACTCAAGCCCGCCTACCGCGGGTTTTTTTGAGCAAAAAACAGAGAACATCACATGCAAAATGCTAAACCTACAGTGAAGTTGATTACTGGCAACACACCTTATAGAGCAGATCCTGCTGCGATCTTTCATCAGCTTTGCGCCGCGCGCAGCGAAACGCTGCTGCTGGAATCGGCCGACGTCGACAGCAAATGCAACCTGAAAAGCCTGCTGATTGTTGACAGCGCCCTGCGTCTCAGCGCGCTGGATAATCGAGTGCAGGTGCAAGCGCTGTCGGAAAATGGCCGTGCTCTGCTACCGCTGCTGGATACTGCCCTGCCCGCCAGCGTTGAGAACCACGTGCATCCGGACGGGCGTGTGCTGGTATTTCCCATTAATGCTGAAATCCAGGATGAAGATTCTAACCTGCGCGCCTTATCGATATTCGACGCACTGCGCCTAATCCTACAGCTGGTGAATGCCCCGGCAGAAGAGCGCGAAGCGGTGCTGATGGGTGGTCTCTTCGCTTACGATCTGGTTGCCGGTTTCGAAGCGCTGCCGGAGTTGAAAAACGAACAGCGCTGCCCAGACTACTGTTTTTACCTTGCTGAAACCCTGCTGGTGATCGACCATCAGACTCAGAGCGCACGCCTACAGGCCAGCCTGTTCACTCACCAACCGGCTGAGTTTATGCGTCTGCAAAGCCGCATCGAACAGCTGCATAGCCAGATGCAGCAGCCAGCCACGCCGCTACCGGTGCAGAAAGTGGAAAGCATGAGCCTGATCATCAGCCAGAGTGATGAAGACTACTGCGCGGTAGTGCGCAAGATGCAGGAAGCGATCCGCGTCGGCAAGATCTTCCAAGTGGTGCCGTCTCGCCGTTTCTCCCTGCCATGCCCTTCGCCGCTGGCTGCCTACGACACGCTGAAGAACAGCAATCCCAGCCCGTATATGTTCTTTATGCATGATCGCGACTTCAGCCTGTTCGGCTCGTCACCGGAAAGCTCGCTGAAATATGACGCGCGCAGCAACCAGATTGAAATCTATCCGATTGCCGGCACACGCCCGAGCGGACGTCATGCAGATGGTTCGCTGGATCGTGACCTCGACAGCCGTATCGAACTTGAGATGCGTACCGATCATAAAGAGATGGCCGAACACCTAATGCTGGTTGACATAGCGCGCAACGACCTAGCGCGTATTTGCCAGCCGGGCACCCGCTATGTGGCGGATTTAACTAAAGTGGACCGTTACACCTTTGTGATGCACCTCGTCTCCCGCGTGGTTGGCCAGCTGCGTAACGATTTCGACGTGCTGCACGCCTACCGCGCCTGCATGAATATGGGCACTCTGAGCGGCGCGCCGAAAGTACATGCCATGCAGCTGATTGCCGAAGCCGAGGGGACGCGGCGCGGCAGCTACGGCGGTGCCGTGGGTTACTTCACCGCCAGCGGCGATCTGGACACCTGCATCGTGATCCGCTCCGCCTATGTTGAAGATGGCGTGGCAACCGTTCAGGCCGGCGCCGGCGTGGTGCTTAATTCAAATCCGCAGGCGGAAGCGGATGAAAGCCGCAACAAAGCGCGGGCGGTTCTCCGCGCCATTGCCACTGCTCATCACTGCAAGGAGATTTTCTGATGGCCGATATTCTGCTGCTCAATAATTTCGACTCTTTTACCTATAACCTCGTCGACCAGTTACGCACCTTCGACCATAACGTGATGGTCTACCGTAACAATGTTCCGGCGCAGACGCTGATTGAGCGCCTGCAACAGATGGAAAATCCGGTGCTGATGCTGTCGCCAGGCCCGGGCGCCCCGTCAGACGCGGGCTGTATGCCGGAGCTGCTGCTCGCATTACGTGGCCGCCTGCCGATTATCGGCATCTGTCTGGGCCATCAGGCTATTGTGGAAGCCTACGGTGGTCACGTCGGCCAAGCGGGCGAAATCCTGCACGGTAAAGCGTCAGCGATTACGCATGACGACCAATGCATGTTCGCCGGTCTGAGCAACCCGCTGCCGGTAGCGCGCTATCACTCGCTGATAGGCAGCAACATTCCTGCGGGGCTGACGGTGAACGCCACCTTCAACGGCATGGTGATGGCCGTACGCGACGATGCCAACCGCGTCTGCGGCTACCAGTTCCATCCGGAGTCGATTCTTACCACTCAGGGGGCACGCCTGCTGGAACAAACCCTCGCCTGGGCGCTGGCGTAATCATGGAGTTACAAGAGATGCACACTATTCTGGAAAAACTCTTTCAGGCTGAGATCATGACGCAGGCTGAGAGCCACCAGCTGTTTTCGGCGATTATCACCGGGCAGCTGGAGCCAACCCAGCTGGCAGGCGCACTGATTGCGATGAAAGTACGCGGTGAGCAGCCGCAGGAAATTGCCGGGGCTGCGACGGCCCTGCTGGAAAATGCAAAACCCTTTCCGCGCCCCGACTACGCGTTTGCCGATATTGTCGGTACTGGCGGGGACGGCAGCAACAGCATTAACATCTCGACCGTCAGCGCGTTTGTCGCCTCGGCCTGCGGCTTAAAAGTCGCCAAGCACGGCAACCGCAGCGTTTCGAGTAAATCCGGTTCTTCAGATTTGCTGGCAGCTTTTGACATCAGCTTGGATCTTCCGGCGCAGAAAGCGCGCCAGGCTCTGGACGATCTAAATATCTGCTTCCTGTTTGCGCCGCAGTATCACAGTGGGTTCCACCATACGATGCCGGTACGTAAAGAGCTGAAAACCCGCACTATCTTTAACGTGCTCGGCCCGCTGATCAACCCGGCGCGTCCCCCGCTGGCGGTGATTGGCGTTTACAGCCCGGAGCTGGTGCTGCCGGTGGCGCAAACGCTGAAAGTGCTGGGCTATCAGCACGCTGCCGTGGTTCACGGTGGCGGCATGGATGAAGTGGCGCTGCACAGCGCCACCCACATGGCGGAGCTGCGCGACGGTGACATCACCAGCTACCAGCTGACGGCGGAAGACTTCGGTCTGAGCAGCCAGCCGCAGGAGGCGCTGACCGGGGGCACGCCGGAAGAAAATCGTGACATTCTGGTGCGTTTACTCCAAGGTAATGGAGAGCTGGCTCATGAAGAAGCCGTGGCGGCCAACGTCGCCCTGTTGCTGAAAATTTTTGGCCATGAAGATTTGCGACAAAATGCTCAGCAGGCGCTGGAAACGATCCGCAGCGGTCGTGCTTACGAGCAGGTTGTCGCCCTGGCAGCAAGGAGATAATCATGCAGGAAACCGTACTGAATAAAATCGTCCAGGATAAAGCTATCTGGCTGGCAGAGCGCCAGCAGCAGCAGCCCCTAGCCACCTTCCAGAATGAGATCGTCCCGTCGACGCGCGGCTTCTATCATGCGCTACAGGGAGCCCGCACCGTGTTTATTCTGGAGTGCAAAAAAGCCTCCCCGTCGAAGGGGCTGATCCGCGAAGACTTTGACCCGGCGATTATCGCTGGCGTCTACAAGCATTATGCCTCGGCGATTTCAGTACTGACAGACGAGAAGTACTTCCAAGGAAGCTTTGATTTTCTACCGATTGTCAGCAAAGCTGTGACCCAGCCGGTGCTGTGTAAAGACTTTATTATCGCCCCTTATCAGATCTATCTGGCGCGCTATTACCAAGCCGATGCCATTTTGCTGATGCTATCAGTGCTTGACGACGAGCAGTATCGCCAGCTCTCCGCCGTGGCGCATAGCCTGCAGATGGGCGTGCTGACCGAAGTGATCAGTGATGAAGAGCTGGAGCGCGCCACCTTGCTGGGTGCGAAGGTAATCGGCATTAACAACCGCGACCTGCGCGATCTCTCTATCGATCTGGACCGCACCCGCCGCTTGGCACCGAAAGTGGCGCACGGGGTCACGGTGATCAGCGAGTCCGGTATTAACAGTTACGCGCAGGTGCGTGAGCTTAGCCACTTCGCCAACGGCTTCCTGATTGGCTCTGCCCTGATGTCAGAAGATGACCTCACCGCCGCCGTGCGTCGATTGATCTTCGGGGACAACAAGGTCTGTGGACTGACGCGAGCCGAAGACGCCCGCTGCGCGCTGGAGTCCGGCGCAAATTACGGCGGGCTGATCTTTGCCGAAGGATCGCCGCGTAAAATCGATAGCGCTCAGGCCTCAGCTGTAATGGCGGGCGCCGCATTAAAATATGTTGGCGTATTCCGCAATGACAGCATCAGTGACATTGTCATTAAAGCGCAGCAGCTAGAGCTATTTGCCCTGCAGCTGCACGGTGCGGAAGATCGCGAATTTGTTAGTCAGCTGCGCGCAGCGCTTCTGGCAAGCGTGAAGATATGGAAAGCCTTCAGCATTGGTTCCAGTCTGCCCGCTCGCGACTGGCCACACGTCGACCGCTATGTGTTTGATAACGGCAATGGCGGCAGCGGCCAGCAGTTTAACTGGCAGCTGTTACAAGGTAAAAAACTCGATAACGTGCTGCTAGCCGGTGGCCTCGGGGCGGATAACTGCGTGCAGGCAGCACAGCTCAGCTGTGCAGGCCTCGACTTTAATTCCGGCGTGGAGAGTGCCCCCGGAATTAAGGATGCCGGTAAAATTGCTTCAGTGTTTCAGATGCTGAAAACCTACTGATATATTGAGAAGCGGTCATGACTAAGTTAAATCCCTATTTTGGTGAGTTTGGTGGCATGTACGTGCCGCAGATCCTGATGCCGGCTCTGGAACAGCTGGAAGACGCTTTTATTAGCGCTCAGAGCGCCCCGGAATTCCAGGCTGAATTTACCGACCTGCTGAAGAACTATGCGGGCCGCCCAACGGCGCTAACGCTGTGTAATAATCTGACGAAAGGCACCAAAACCCGCCTGTACCTGAAGCGTGAAGATCTGCTGCACGGCGGCGCGCACAAAACTAACCAGGTACTCGGCCAAGCGATGCTGGCAAAACGCATGGGTAAAAACGAAATTATTGCTGAAACCGGAGCCGGTCAGCACGGTGTTGCCTCGGCCCTCGCCAGCGCCCTACTGGGCCTGAAATGCCGCATTTACATGGGTGTGAAAGATATTGAGCGCCAGTCGCCAAACGTGTTACGTATGAAGCTGATGGGAGCGAAAGTGATCCCAGTGCACAGCGGCTCAGCCACGCTGAAAGATGCCTGTAACGAAGCGCTGCGCGACTGGTCCGGCAGCTACGAAACCGCGCACTATATGCTCGGTACTGCCGCCGGTCCACACCCGTTCCCGACTATTGTGCGTGAGTTCCAGCGCATGATCGGCGAAGAGACGAAAGCGCAGATTCTGGAGAAAGGGGGCCGCCTGCCGGATGCCGTCATCGCCTGCGTGGGCGGTGGTTCGAACGCCATCGGCATGTTTGCCGATTTTATCGATGAGGCTAGCGTCGATCTGATCGGCGTCGAGCCTGCAGGCCACGGTATTGAAAGCGGTGAACACGGTGCGCCACTCAAGCATGGCCGCGTCGGCATCTACTTCGGTATGAAGTCGCCGATAATGCAGACCGCAGACGGTCAGATTGAAGAGTCTTATTCCATCTCCGCCGGTCTTGATTTCCCCTCTGTCGGACCGCAGCACGCTTACCTGAACAGCACTGGCCGCGCTGAATACGTCTCGATCACCGACGACGAAGCTTTGGATGCGTTCAAAACTCTGTGCCGCAGCGAAGGGATTATCCCAGCCCTGGAATCTTCCCACGCGCTGGCTCATGCCCTGAAGATGATGAAAGCCGCCCCTGAGAAAGAGCAGCTGTTGGTGGTTAACCTCTCCGGCCGTGGCGATAAAGATATTTTCACCGCGCATGACATTTTGACCGCGAAGGGAGAAATCTGATGGAGCGTTACGATAGCTGTTTCAAACGTCTGGCAGAACGTAACGAAGGTGCCTTTGTCTCCTTCGTTACCCTTGGCGACCCGATGCCGGAACTCTCGCTACAGATTATTGATGCGCTGGTGGCCGGTGGTGCCGATGCGCTTGAGCTGGGCATTCCCTTCTCCGATCCGCTGGCGGATGGTCCGACCATCCAGAATGCCAACCTGCGTGCCTTTGCGGCTGGCGTGACACCGTCACAATGCTTTGAGATGCTGGCCGCTATCCGCCAGAAATACCCGGAGCTGCCAATCGGCCTGCTGATGTATGCAAACTTGGTATTTTCCAACGGCATCGACAACTTCTATGCCCGCTGCCAGCAGGTTGGCGTGGACTCGGTGCTGGTTGCCGACGTGCCGATTGAAGAGTCTACCCCGTTCCGTCAGGCGGCGCGGCGCCACAACGTCGCGCCAATCTTCATCTGCCCGCCTAACGCCAGTGACGATCTGCTGCGTGAAATTGCTTCACACAGCCGTGGTTACACCTATCTGCTGTCGCGTGCCGGCGTTACCGGTTCGGAAACGCGCGCCAATCTGCCGCTTAAGCATCTGGTGGATAAACTGCACAAGTACCATGCTGCCCCGGCGCTGCAGGGCTTTGGTATTTCTGAAGCGTCGCAGGTGCAGGAAGCCGTTGGTTCCGGCGCAACGGGCGCTATCTCTGGCTCTGCAATCGTGCAAATTATCGAAAAAAACTTGGCACAGCCGCAAGTGATGCTCTCTGAACTGAGCGCTTTCGTTAGCAAACTAAAAGCTGCAACACGCTAAGCAGCACCCATGCCTTATCTCCCGGATAAGGCATTATTTTCTTTCAATTTCCCCCGCAATACTCTAGCGGCCTGCCGCAGCAGAGTCGATGTTGATATCCATATGCCACAGCGAGGCGTTAATCAGCCAGTCAGGCGTCAGCTGATCATCAAGACCGACCGGCCCATTCCCACTTGAAACGCAACCAAATGGAGGGGGCTGCTTATGCCACCAGTATATGGGGGGGTAATCATTTTGATACTGATCGT
>NZ_MAYS01000399.1 GCF_001756855.1 Candidatus Erwinia dacicola
GACGAACCTGTTCTTTCAGGTCGTTGCTAAACGCTATGAGTCAGGAAGCGTGATCCTGACCAGCAACCTGCCGTTTACTCAGTGGTCCGGAACGTATGGTGATAACGAAACGCTGACGGCAGCGATGCTGGATCGGCTGCTTCACCATGCGCATATCGCCCAAATCAGCGGCCAAAGCTACCGACTGAAGGATAAGCTGAAAAGCGGTCAAATCCAGAAGAAAACGAAAGCAACAACGTTCGAGTAATTCAAAAGGGGTGGGTCAGTTTTACTTTGGCAGGGTGGGTCAGAATTCGATCGGTATTGACACATTATAATCTTGACGCCATTCACTGATGGTTTTCCTGGCATGGCTGACGTCGCTGAACCAGTGTTCATTCAGGCATTCATCGCGAAAGCGCCCGTTAAAACTCTCAATAAATCCGTTCTGTGTCGGCTTGCCGGACTGAAAATAAGACGCAGCTCCACGCCATGCTCAAAGGCCCATTGATCGAGCGCGCGGCAGGTAAACTCCGGGCCCTGATCGGTTCTTATCGTAGCCGGATAGCCGCGAAACAGCGCAATGCTGTCCAGAATACGCGTGACCTGCACGCCTGAAATTCCGAAGGCAACGGTGACCGTCAGGCACTCCTTCGTGAAGTCATCAACGCAGGTCAAGCACTTGATCCTGCGACCGGTGGCCAGCGCATCCATGACAAAATCCATCGACCAGGTCAGGGGGTCTGACAACACCACTACGGTGCACTGAGGCAATCGCGCTTCACTTCGCCCAAATGTCAGCGTTGACCGGCCTGTGATAACATATCCGGGATATTTTTTTAGAGCCAGGGCTGATGAAGAAGAAAAATACAACCACACCTCATGACGCCACATTCCGGCAGTTTCTGACTCAGCCGGATATTGCCCGTGATTTTATGGAAATCCACCTGCCCGCAGAACTGCGCGCCATCTGCGATCTCAGCACGCTGAAGCTCGAATCCGGCTCGTTCGTCGAGGACGATCTCCGCCAGTACTTCAGCGACGTCCTTTACAGCCTGAAAACCGCTGCCGGTGATGGCTACGTTCACGTGCTCATCGAGCATCAGTCTTCGCCCGACAGGCATATGGCTTTTCGTCTGACCCGCTATGCGGTGGCAGCAATGCAGCGCCACCTGGAGGCGGGCCATAAAATGTTGCCCCTGGTCATACCGGTGCTGTTCTATACGGGTAAACGCAGCCCGTATCCCTACTCCACCCGGTGGCTGGATGAATTTGACGACTAGGAGCTGGCAGGCAGACTCTACAGTGGTGCTTTCCCGCTGGTTGACGTTACCGTCATTCCTGATGACGAAATCGCAGACCACCGCAGTATGGCCGCCCTGACCCTGCTGCAGAAACATATTCACAACCGGGACCTAGCAGAACTGGTTGAACGACTGGTGCCCATTTTACTGACCGGATATCTGTCTTCATCGCAGGTGATATCGCTGGTACACTATATCGTGCAGTCTGGCGAGACGTCCGACGCTGAAGCCTTTATACGCGAACGTAGCGCCCTTACAGGGCGAGCGTCACGGCTTCGCCGTTCCGGTGCTTTGCATGACTGGAGCTCCGCTTTATACTCAGCTCCATGTATATCCCGCGTCCCGCCAAACTCCTTTTCACCGTCGATGACGGCTGGAACCGCTATCTCGAAAAACATGGCGACAGCGTCAGCCAGTGGACCCAACTCGCCGTTGAGCGCATGCGCGCCTGCGGCACCTGCGCTATGGGTGTGCGCCGCTACTGCTGCGCTTCACCTGACTGTACCCACTCCCGCTTCTTCTGCCAGAGCTGCAAGTCAAAGGCCTGCAGCGCCGGCGGCATGAAGTCTACCGAGCAGTGGATTGCTGAGCAACAACACGTCCTGCCCGACTGCGAAGG
>NZ_MAYS01000400.1 GCF_001756855.1 Candidatus Erwinia dacicola
TCTGCGCTACCGCAGGCTGGTAGCCATCTACAGAGCGATTACGGCGCAGTTCCCGCGAGACTGTTGACTTACAGACGCCTAACCGGCGACCAATCTCGGCCTGACTAACTTTGTCTTCACACAACAGAGCTATCTGGTATCGTAATCCTTCGGTTCACTGCTGATATTTCATAGTTACTCGCTCATCTTTAGTCGGAAGAGCAAGATAGCTTATCGGTAGCTAACCGTCCCTCCATCTACATGACCGAGCGTTGCACTTATTATCTGAATTCGCGCCTTTACTTATTTATGGAATAAAAATATTTAAAATCATTCTGTTGTGCTCTTTCGGATGAACTTACTGGCCTGTCTTAACAAGTAAGACTTGGAAGGCATTACCCACGAAAATCTATGCGGCTCAGAATGCGCTGGAACTCCTTTCATGCTCCGGCAAGAGCTTAACCCAATGCCATTGGTGTGCTGTAGGGGCCGATCATCTTTTTCGATCGACCCGTAAAATACGGCGTTATTTAATATCCAGCGCTGCTTTAATGGTGTAGAACAGGTCGGTTTGATCGGTCAGGCCGACGACATTGGCCGCGTGTGGACCGAAGGCGGCGATGCGCAGCTGAGTGCCGGTGTGGCCCTGAGAATCCTCCTCTGAATTACCGTAACTAATGGTCATCGGGCTGCCGTCTTTGGTGATCAACGTCTGCGTCAGGCCCGGGGCTTTGCTGTTGTTGGCGATAATCTGACTGGAGTGTGCATGATCGGCGGTTACGATCACCAGCGTATTGCCCTCTTTGCGCGCAAACTTCAGCGCTTTCTGCACTGCTTCGTCTAAATCGACGGTTTCACCAATCTGGCCGCACGGATTGGCTGCATGATCCTGCTTATCAATAGAAGCGCCTTCCACCTGCAGAAAGAAGCCCTCAGGTTTACTGCTCAGCAGCGCAATGGCCTTATCAGTCATCTGCGCCAGCGTCGGGGTGGATGCTGGGTGCTCCGCGTTCACTTCGCAGGTAATCGGTTTGTCATCAAGGTTACCGTGGTAAGTGGCTTTGGGACCTTTCCAGCGCACCGGCATATTCCCAGAGGCGAACAGCCCCAGCACCGGCTGCGCGTCGCTGGCAGAAGTAAGCGCATTCATGCCGTCGAGGTCGTTCACCAGCCGATAGCCGCGCAGCTTCGCCTGCTCTTCCAGTGTTTTACCCTGCCACTCGCCCGCTTTTGCCGTTTCGCTGAAAGTCTTAGCTCCGCCACCGAAGGTGACGTCGGCTCGCGCATTAAGCAACTGTTCGGCAATCGAGCCTTTGCCGCCCTGCTCCAGCGCATTGCTGGCGCACAGTTCGCTGGTTTTGACCGGGCCGTAGCACTTACGCAAGGTGACGTGGGCAATCTGCGCCGCCGGGGTGGCATCTTCCAGCTCTGCGGTTGAAACATTGCCGGTCGCTTTACCTGCGGCTTTCGCCAGCTCCAGCAGCGATGTATGATCTTTACCCATCACATCAACGCCAATCGCCCCGTTATAGGACTTCACGCCGGTTGCCCAAGCGGTGGCAGATGCTGCGGAGTCGGTCACATAGTCAGGCTTGTAGGTTTTCTTATCCAGCGCATAGTGGGTGTACTGTCCTGTGAGCGGCAACGCATCAATCCCTGCAAAGAAGCCGCCCGCCCCTTGCGCATAGTTTCGCGCCGCTGTAATTTCGGAGTCGCCCATGCCGTCGCCGATCAGCAGAATAACGTTTTTTGCCGTGCTGTTGCTCAACGACGCTTTAATCCCCTCGGTCTGGTCACCGCTCAGGCGACGTGCACCGCCCGGCTGAGTAATGTCACCCTGCGCGGCCCGCTGGTACGTGGCAATGTCGGCTACGGCAGAGGAGCAGATCAGTGAGGTCAGCAGGGAAAGTGCGAAAGCTTTATGTTTCATTAAACGGCGATCTCCATGAATAAGTTTTGCTAAAGATTTCAGGGAGTCAGTCTGCGATACAACCGTTATAGTTTGGTGTCATTGAGATGACAATCATCTTTCACTGGACCACATCGATTAAGCAGTCCATTCCCTAGCTGTTAATGAGTTAAGCGAATAGAACGTAGCGCCCTTACAG
>NZ_MAYS01000401.1 GCF_001756855.1 Candidatus Erwinia dacicola
ATCAGGTGGCCTGTATCAGTGTGCCACTACACTGACATCATCGCAATAGCAGAAGAAATTGATGATCTGGAACATGATGAGCCGACAAAAACTAACCAGAAGGGAAAATGAGTATGGACTGGCCTGAAGCATTTATGAAAGTTAGCGTGGCTTTTGCTGTGGCTGCAATGGTTATCTGGGGGTAGAAATGTAATTGTAAGAGGGTATTACAAGGTTGGTGCTGTGCAGAGAGTACCTGCTGGAAAAACCACTGTCATTTTAACAAGCGAGTGGTGGGTCGTGCAGGGTTCGAACCTGCGACCAATTGATTAAGAGAAGCATAACTGAGCCTGATAAAACAATGAGTTACATAAAAATCAAGGTGTTATCTTGCCAATATCCTCCGATAAAGGCCAATATCCTTAACCTCCTGCGACACTTTTGCGACACTTTAGAGGGTTGAGCCTTAAAGCTTCTTCAAGATGGTTGGGTGCAAAATGGGCATACCTCATTGTCATTTTTATGTCGGTATGACCGAGAATTTTTTGCAGTACTAATATATTCCCGCCATTCATCATAAAGTGGCTAGCAAACGTATGTCTTAATACGTGAGTTAATTGGCCAGCTGGAAGTTCTATTCCAGCCCTTTCAAGTGCAGAGCGGAATGCGTAATAGCATGGTGTAAATAATTCACCATTCTTTTTAGGTAATTCACTGCTCAACTCAGGATCTATTGGGATACTACGATTACGTTTGCCTTTAGTTTTAACAAACGTAATTTTTCCCGCAGAAACTTGGCTGCGTCTGAGTTTTTCAGCTTCTCCCCATCGAGCGCCAGTGGCGAGGCATATTTTGGCGATTAATTCCAAATCCTTCGCGCTACTGTTTCGACATTCAGCCAAGAGCAAATCTATCTATTCGTCAGTTAGATAAGCCATCTCACTTTCATCAGTACGGAATTGTCTAACGCTTTCCAGTGGGTTCGGTGCTGAGCATTCTTCCAAACGCTTCAATTCATTAAACACAGCCAAAAAGTAGGCGTGTTCTAAATTCATTGTTCGAGGTGAAACTTTAGCGATACGTTTCGTTCTTGCAAATTGGCCATCAAGCCTTTTAGCCCGATATGCAGTAAATAATTGGGCGCTAAATTCATTGGCGGTAGGGGAACCCATGCATTCCGCAGCCCATAGCATTGAACTCTTGCGTTTCTCACCATCACGCAAAGTAATGCCATGCCTCTCAAACCAGAGATGAACCAAATCAGTTAGCTTTCTTATTTCTTTTTTTCGCCGAGCCA
The DNA here is from genome assembly GCF_001756855.1 of Candidatus Erwinia dacicola. GTDB lineage: Bacteria > Pseudomonadota > Gammaproteobacteria > Enterobacterales > Enterobacteriaceae > Erwinia > Erwinia dacicola. Next base: position 1,277 of record NZ_MAYS01000401.1, read on the forward strand.
AGGCGAGTCATCTACTTTTTGTAACGTATAGTTTTCAAACGCAAGTGCTTCGCCTTTAGTAGCAAACTTTTTTCGTATGCGTTTACCTTGTTTTCCGTCACTGCGGTTAACGCTATAGAAATCGGCTAACCATTGCCCGTCACTTAGTTTTCTTGGTGCCATATTATCTAATCGTCAGGGTTACGCGGCCTAATACAGATATATCATCAAGACCACAATCGAAAGCCATTCCTACACCGCTAACGCGAACTTTCTTAATGGGTATGCGCGTTAATGTTCTAATGCTGATTTTACCTTCGATCTCAACAAGCCATTCGCCGTCGTAAACCTCTGTGAATCCCATTTCAATCAAATACTGAGATTGTTCGTCAACAATTAGAACGGGGCGAAGTGGTTCTGTTTTTGGTGCCAATATCATTGTTTTGTCAATCATAATATAGCCAGCATCGAAGAGCTGGCCGTCAATCAACTTTTTGCGAGCTATGGTTGATGCATCCAGTTGTTGATCGTCGTATTTACGTCCCTTACCTGTCGCTAACCATTCAAGATTGATCCCCGTATCGGCAACGCATCTAACGACAATGTCAGCAGGAAAACCCCCACGTCTATAGCGGCCAGCGAGGCTGCTAGACGCCATACCTAAGTGCTCTGCAAGCATGATTTTTTGGCTGAACCCGTATGCCTCTAAAACTCTGTCGAGAATTGGAGCGCTATCAGTGTCCATGTCTACTTGAAATTTGCTCATTCAAAGCCCTATTTGCGCCACAGTAAGTTGCAAAAAGCAAATTGATGTTAACATGTAGCTTTTTGAAACATAGAGTGCGCTTGTGGTTTTCAAAAAAGATATTGGCCAATATTGATGGATATTGGCACTTTCGATAAACGAAGGAGTTTGCATTATGCGACCCAACATTACAATCGTGATCCCCGATCCCTACATCCCTCTAGAAGAGTACTGCCGCCGCACAGGCATGTCTAAAAGCACTGCTGAGAACCTGATTTCATACGGGAAGTTACCAATCAAGCCCAAAGGTGCCCAAAAAAAGGGGCTTGTTGAGGTGAATATGGCCGCTTTAACCGTAATGGCATTGAGCGAATGCCATGTTTCGCTTAATGCGTAATTAAGGCTATCAATTCGTAGAGTGCGAAACATGTACGATTACAAAGTTTCTGTACGCAATTATCTTGATGATGCTTGCCGGGCCTTTACGCTGGCGCACAACATCACTGATGTGGCCAAAGCAGTAGGGATGCAGCCTGCAACTCTCCGCAACAAGCTGAACCTTGAGCAGTCACACCAGTTAACGCTGATTGAGCTGCTTGCAATCACTGACCACACCGAAGATGCAACCATTTTGGACGGCATGCTGCGCCAGATTAATTGCCAGCCTTCGGTGCCAGTGAACAATGTTAAACCCGAAAACATGCAGTTTTGTGCATTAACCGCAGTGGCCAGTGTTGGTGCCATCGCCGGTGAAGCGGTTTCAACGGAGAAGATGACCGTTGCGCGCCGCAATCAGATTCTGGACAAGGCAAGCGATGCAATTCGCAGTCTGTCTTTACTCGTCTATTCCGTTGAGAGTCGTTTCCAAACCATGCCGGTACTGGCCGCTGCTGTTGATGTGGTCAGCGCCTCAATGCCTGGCATCGTTGCGTGAGGTGAATATGAGAGAAGTAAATGAAAGCGGCGAAACAGATTTCCATGTGTTTCGCCGTGGATATTCAAAAAATGGTGAGTCCTCTGGCCTGAAAGGTTCCACCCAAGTTGCGGAAGACCCAAATTACAACTGCTGTTGTTAAACAAAGGTGGGTCAAAGGGCACTGTTGCAAAGATCTGGCGATGGTAAACTGATGCCACTGTTTAGTTGAAGGAGCAGCACATGAACCCATTTAAAGGTCGACATTTTGAGTGTCATATTATCCTGTGGGCCGTCCGCTGGTACTGCAAATATGGCATCAGTTATCGTGAGCTGCAGGAGATGCTGGCTGAGCGAGGGGTAAATGTCGATCACACCACGATTTATCGATGGGTTCAGCGTTCTGCACCTGAAATGGAAAAGCGGCGGCGCTGGTACTGGCGTCAACCTTCCGGTTTTGGCTCATGGCATCTCGATGAAACCTACGTGAAGGTCAACGGACGCTGGGCTTATCTGTACCGCGCCGTCGACAGCAGGGGCTGCACCATTGACTTTTACCTGTCTTCACGTCGTCACACCAAAGCCGCCTATCGCTTTATGGGTAAACTTCTGAATAATACGAAGCGCCTGCAAATTCCACGGTTGATCAACACAGATAAAGCCCCGACGTATGGGCGGGCGCTGGCATTGCTGAAGCGGGAAGGTAAATGTCCGCAGCATGTGC
>NZ_MAYS01000402.1 GCF_001756855.1 Candidatus Erwinia dacicola
GGTAAAGGTGATGTGCTGCCCTTCGCAGTCGGGCAGGACGTGCTGTTGCTCAGCGATCCACTGCTCGGTGGACTTCATGCCGCAGGCACTACAGGCCTTTGACTTGCAGCTTTGGCAAAAGAAGCGGGAGTGTGTGCAGTCCGGTGAGGCGCAGCAGTAGCGGCGCACACCCATAGCGCAGGTCCTGCAGGCGAGCATGCGCTCAACGCTGAGACGGGTCCACTGGCTGATGCTGTCGCCGTGTTTTTCGAGGTAGCGGTTCCAGCCGTCATCGACGGTGAAAAGAAGTTTAGCGGGACGGGGGATATGCATGGAGCAGAGTATAAAGCGGAGCGCCGGTCATGCAAACACCCGAAGCGGCGCAGCAGCGCCGCTCACGCCACAGGCGTGCTACGTTCGATAATCTTAGTTGTCTAGGACAGCCCCAAAAGAAATTGAGGGGAAACTTGAGAAGGGCCTGACGATGCTAGACCCCTTCGATCGGGCTTATTTTACGCGGGAAACGTATTCGCCAGAACGGGTATCAACTTTAATCACTTCGCCAATCTGCACAAACAGTGGCACTTTCACTACCGCACCGGTAGAGAGAGTCGCTGGCTTGCCGCCGGTACCTGCCGTGTCGCCTTTCAGGCCGGGGTCAGTATCGGTGATTTCCAGCTCAACGAAGTTCGGTGGCAGAACCTGAATTGGTTTGCCGTTCCACAGGGTCACGATGCACTCTGCGTTGTCCAGCAGCCATTTAGCTGCATAGCCAACGGTTTTCGCTTCAACAAAGTGCTGTTCGAAGGTTTCCGGGTGCATGAAGTGGAAGAATTTGCCGTCGTTGTACAGGTAGTTCAGGTTGGTATCTACTACGTCAGCGCCTTCAGCGGAGTCGGTAGATTTAAAAGTTTTCTCAACGCGGCTTCCGGTCAGCAGACGACGCATTTTTACGCGTGCAAATGCTTGGCCTTTACCCGGCTTAACAAACTCGCTTGATTCGATGGCATAAGGCTCGCCTTCGAACATGATTTTAAGACCGGGACGGAAATAGTTGCTAGAATAAGTCGCCATGAAGGCCCTCGAGAATTTATAACTGGTACTTAGCCAAAAAATGGCACACATTGTAACCCTAAGTCCCCCTGTGCGAGAAGATTGGTTGCATCAACTTGCTGATGTAATAACTGATCCGGATGAATTACTGCAACTTTTAGCGTTGCAACATCACCCTGAACTGGTTTCAGGCCATGACGCACGGCGTCTTTTCGCCCTGCGCGTCCCGTGCGTCTTCGCTGCACGTATGCGCAAAGGCGATCCGAAGGATCCGCTGCTGCTACAGGTGATCACCTCAAAGCAGGAGTTTGTCGATGCACCGGGCTACAGTACCGATCCGCTCGATGAGCAGAGCAGCATGGTGCCGGGTCTGTTACATAAATATCGTAATCGTGCGCTGTTGCTGGTCAAAGGCGGCTGCGCCGTCAATTGCCGTTACTGCTTCCGCCGCCATTTTCCTTACTCGGACAACCGAGGCAACAAACGCAACTGGCAGCAGGCCCTGGAGTATATCCGACAACAGCCAGAACTGGATGAGATTATTTTCTCTGGCGGCGATCCGCTGATGGCGAAAGATCATGAATTGAGCTGGCTGATTGGCGAACTGGAGCAGATCCCGCATCTAAAGCGCCTGCGTATTCACAGCCGCCTGCCGGTGGTGATCCCGAAACGCATTACCGAAGCGCTGTGCAAGCGGCTGGCGCAGTCGCGTCTGCAAACATTGATGGTCACGCACATTAACCACGCGCAGGAGATTGACGACGATCTGCGCCACGGCATGCGCATGCTGAAGCGTACGGGGGTGACGCTGCTTAATCAGAGCGTGCTGCTGCGCGGCGTTAACGATAATGCCCCCGCCCTTGCGCAGCTGAGCAATGCGTTGTTTGACGCCGGGATCCTGCCTTATTACCTGCACGTGCTGGACAAAGTCCGGGGTGCGGCGCACTTCTACGTCTCTGACGATGAAGCACGCGCCATCATGCGCCAGCTGCTGAGCATGGTGTCAGGCTACATGGTGCCGAAGCTGGTGCGGGAGATTGGCGGTGAGCCGAGCAAAATGCCACTCGATTTGCAGCTGCGTCAGGAGTGAGTCACCGGGGGTGACGGAGAAACAGGCTAGGCATTTCCAGCCATCCCACTCCGGGCATGGCGAGCCTCCGGGCACTGTTGCAAAGATCTGGCGATGGTAAACTGATGCCACTGTTTAGTTGAAGGAGCAGCACATGAACCCATTTAAAGGTCGACATTTTGAGCGTCATATTATCCTGTGGGCCGTCCGCTGGTACTGCAAATATGGCATCAGTTATCGTGAGCTGCAGGAGATGCTGGCTGAGCGAGGGGTAAATGTCGATCACACCACGATTTATCGATGGGTTCAGCGTTCTGCACCTGAGATGGAAAAGCGGCGGCGCTGGTACTGGCGTCAACCTTCCGGTTTTGGCTCATGGCATCTCGATGAAACCTACGTGAAGGTCAACGGACGCTGGGCTTATCTG
>NZ_MAYS01000403.1 GCF_001756855.1 Candidatus Erwinia dacicola
CATCATGTGGCTTCTGAGTGCGGTCCTGACGGAGCAGAACGAAGAATGGCTGCTGCAGAACCGCTACCTGCCTCAACACACCATGGCGGAGATAGACCACACTGCTGAAGACGACGTAATCGACGCGTTGCCACTCAGCGCATAACAGGCCCATCACCGGACCGGAAGGCTATAAGTGAATTTACACTACCTTGACGGACTCGACCAAAAGCCTAAAAGCTCCTACATTCCACGCAACATTCTCGGCGGCTCTGCCGTGGTCATCACCTGCTGACCATCTTGATTAAGGGATGTTGGGATAGCCGCCTACTGCGCCCATGGCATCAACCTGTTTTTTCAGCTGCTGCAAAGTAAAACTAGAAAAAATCTGTGCCGCATAGGGATAGCAAATCAGCTCATCAATGTGACACAGGCGGTAGCTATAAAGGCTCTCGGGTTTGCCCGGCAATTCGTTAAACGGGATCAGTTTAAGCGCAGGATCGAGAGTGTCCCGCGTCAACAGTTTCTTATACTCCAGCCACGGTATTAACGTCTTTTCCAGATTGTTATTATAGGTGGTGTTATCCATATCGAACACCACATAGTTGCCCGGATTGCGGTGGTTTTCGATCAGCTGATTCAGTTTTTCTGCCTGCGGCTGCGGCCAGTGCTGCAGCTCAGTTGCCTAGCTTGGAAGACAGGCTAACAGGCCGACAGTGAGTATATTCAGGCGAATTTTGCGGATGACCGCATATAACGACTCCATATTTTTGAATAAAAAACTGGCCCAAGGCTAATGATTTTTAAACCATTAATGCTATCCAGTAAGCGCTAATCGCACTTTTTGCCGCGCATTGTGACGATCCGCGACCATCGCTTACCGCTAAGCATTTCATGATCTTTACCGAGTTGTGTTAGAATTTTTTGCGATTTCTGCCTGCCAAACCCTGAGGTGATTCTGAATACGCCGGCACAGCTTTCATTGCCACTTTACCTGCCCGACGACGAAACCTTTGCCAGCTTCTGGCCGGGGGAAAATCCGTCACTGCTGGCTGCGCTGCAGGGCGCTCTGCATCAGAAACACGGTAGCTACTTTTATTTCTGGTCGCGTCAAGGTGGCGGGCGCAGCCATCTGCTGCACGCGGCCTGTGCGGAACTGTCGGCCAAAGGCGAAGCGGTGGGCTATGTACCGCTGGATAAACGCACTTGGTTTGTTCCGGAAGTGTTGGACGGCATGGAGCAGCTGGCGCTGATCTGCATCGATAATATCGAGTGCATTGCCGGGGATGAACACTGGGAGATGGCGATCTTCGATCTGTATAATCGCATTCTGGAAACCGGAAAAACCCGGCTGTTGATCACCGGGGATCGCCCACCGCGCCAGCTTAACCTCAAGCTGGCCGATCTAGCTTCGCGCCTCGACTGGGGCCAGATCTATAAACTGCAGCCGCTCTTCGACGAGGATAAGCTGCAGGCGCTACAGCTGCGTGCTCGCCTGCGCGGATTCGAACTACCGGAAGACGTTGGCCGCTTCCTGCTGAAACGTCTCGATCGTGAGATGCGCACATTGTTTGTTACGCTCAATCAGCTAGATCGCGCGTCGATCTGCGCTCAGCGCAAGCTGACCATCCCGTTTGTCAAAGAAGCCCTCAGCCTTTAGAGCTCAATAAAAGGCACTGTTGCAAAGATCTGGCGATGGTAAACTGATGCCACTGTTTAGTTGAAGGAGCAGCACATGAACCCATTTAAAGGTCGACATTTTGAGCGTCATATTATCCTGTGGGCCGTCCGCTGGTACTGCAAATATGGCATCAGTTATCGTGAGCTGCAGGACATGCTGGCGGAGCGAGGGGTAAATGTCGATCACACCACGATTTATCGATGGGTTCAGCGTTCTGCACCTGAGATGGAAAAGCGGCGGCGCTGGTACTGGCGTCAACCTTCCGGTTTTGGCTCATGGCATCTCGATGAAACCTACGTGAAGGTCAACGGACGCTGGGCTTATCTGTACCGCGCCGTCGACAGCAGGGGCTGCACCATTGACTTTTACCTGTCTTCACGTCGTCACACCAAAGCCGCCTATCGCTTTATGGGTAAACTTCTGAATAATACGAAGCGCCTGCAAATTCCACGGTTGATCAACACAG
>NZ_MAYS01000404.1 GCF_001756855.1 Candidatus Erwinia dacicola
ATGACCGAGCGTTGCACTTACTTATCTGAATTCGCAAGCAACGATAATATCGTCGCCTAGATCATTTCGGTCATCGTCGTTGTTCTCTTTAATTATCAATGTCCACGCGTTATAAGCGTAGCTGCTAAAAAAACCGGCCTAATCAATTTAATTCACTTGCCACTTTTGCTGCACCTTGTAAGGTTTAATCCTATTTTCCCTTTAACTCTAACAGGTCAGGCGTTAATGGCGCAGCCTGAAGCAGGTGCTTAGAATGAAAATAGTTGGACTCGTGGGCTGGCGTGGCATGGTTGGCTCAGTACTCATGCAGCGCATGAGCGAAGAGCGCGATTTTGATGTGATTCGCCCGGTATTCTTCTCGACTTCTCAGCACGGCCAGGCCGCGCCGGAGTTTGGCGGGCGCTCGGCAGGCACGCTGCAGGATGCGTTTGATATTGAAGCGCTGAAAGCGCTAAATATCATCATCACCTGCCAGGGTAGCGATTACACCAGCGACATCTATCCTAAGCTGCGCGCGGCGGGCTGGAACGGCTACTGGATTGATGCGGCTTCCACTCTGCGGATGAAAGAAGATGCCATTATCATCCTCGACCCGGTCAACCATAAGGTGATTCGCGACGGCCTTGATAAAGGGATTAAAACCTTCGTCGGCGGCAACTGCACCGTCAGCCTGATGCTGATGTCGCTGGGCGGCCTGTTTGAAAACGATCTGATTGAGTGGGCATCAGTGGCGACCTATCAGGCGGCTTCTGGCGGCGGCGCGCGCCATATGCGCGAGCTGCTGACCCAGATGGGCATGCTGCACAATCACGTGGCAAAAGATCTGCAGGATCCGGCTTCTGCCATCCTCAATATCGAACGCAAAGTCACCGAACTGAGCCGCACTGGCGTGCTGCCAACCGATAACTTCGGCGTGCCGCTGGCGGGCAGTCTGATCCCGTGGATCGACAAGCAGCTGGATAACGGCCAGACGCGTGAAGAGTGGAAAGGGCAGGCGGAAACCAACAAAATTCTGCGTACCAGCAGCGTGATCCCGGTGGATGGTCTGTGCGTGCGCGTCGGTGCGCTGCGCTGCCACAGCCAAGCATTTACACTGAAGCTGAAAAAAGATGTGCCGCTGGGCGAGATTGAGCAGATACTAGCTTCCCACAATAAATGGGTAAAAGTGGTGCCAAACGACCATGAGATCTCCATGCATGAACTGACGCCAGCCGCCGTGACCGGCACGCTGAACACCCCTGTCGGCCGCCTGCGTAAGATAAACATGGGGTCGGAGTATCTCTCTGCCTTCACCGTGGGCGATCAGCTGCTGTGGGGCGCGGTCGAGCCGCTGCGCCGCATGTTACGCCTGTTGGTCGGCTAAAAGTTGTGACGCTTCCCCCGTTTTGATGCGGGGGAAGATGTCACCCTGTATCTGAGTGCTCCAGGATTTTTCACTAAAACTAGCTGTACCGGTACTCTCTTTTTCTGGCACTGTTGCAAAGATAAAGCATAGATATTTGCAAATCTGCTCGCGGTCTTCTTAATTGATGACATGATCCAGCCATCGCTGGCCTTTTCCCCCTGAAGGCACGACAGAAAAACGAAGGGATAACTCTTTGTAGAGAATAACAAAAATGGTTATCCGTGGCTTACTTGGAGCCATTACCGGGTCAATCCCGCTGGGGGCGTATGTCGTGAAACTGAAGTGTGTGGGCCATCGCCTCAACGAGCCGCCCAGACGACGTATTCTTCAGATGGTCCGGACATTAAGTTAACGCCTATGGGTATTTACCCCGCAGCGCATTTACCGCCGCGGGGCAGACGGATTAACCTTTGTTGGATGCCTGCACGTGCAGCATATCCAGCGCCAGACTGGCCGCCGCCAGCGCGGTGATATCAGACTGGTCGTAAGCTGGAGAGACTTCAACCAGATCCATCCCCACGATGTTCATACCCTGCAAACCGCGGATCAGCTTGCTGGCTTTATCACTGGTCAGGCCGCCGATCACCGGAGTGCCGGTGCCAGGCGCATGTGCCGGGTCAAGGCAGTCGATATCGAAAGTCAGGTAGATTGGCAGATCGCCAACAATCTGCTTCACCTGCGCCAGAATATCGTCGACGCTGTGATCGTTGATCTGCGCGGCATCCAGCACGTTAAAGCCCAGTGACTTATCAAACTGGGTACGGATACCGATCTGCACGGAATGTTCTGGTGAGATCAACCCTTCCTGCGGTGCCGTATAGAACATGGTGCCGTGGTCAAAGGTCGAGCCGTTAGAGTAGGTGTCGGTGTGCGCATCAAAATGCACCAGCGCCATCTTACCGAAGGTCTTGGCATGGGCGCGCAGCAGCGGCAGCGAAATATAGTGGTCACCGCCGAAGGTCAGCATACGCTTGCCGTTCGCCAGCAGCTTCTCAGCGTGCGCCAGCAGCTTGTCGCTCAGATCCTGCGAATCACCGAAAGCGTAAACTAGGTCGCCGCAGTCAATCACGTTCAGGCGCTGACGCAGGTTAAATTCCCACGGCCAGCGGCAGCCTTCCCACGCGAGATTGGTAGAGATCTGGCGGATAGCGCCGGGACCGAGGCGGCTGCCTGGGCGGCCGGAGGTTGCAGCATCAAACGGTACGCCGGTAATCACCCACTCAGCATCGCTGTCGTAGGGCTGGAAATTGACCGGGAAACGCATAAAACCAAAGGCGTTAGACACTAGCGAGTTATCGTACTGATTACCCAAGGTGGTATACATAGCTGTTCCTCTCTGACTGAGCAAAAAAGATAAAAAAATCCCCACCTCGTCGTTAGACCTGACGAAAAGGGATTGATTAAGGGCACTGTTGCAAAGA
>NZ_MAYS01000405.1 GCF_001756855.1 Candidatus Erwinia dacicola
GCGAAGAAGACCCGGGGAGCTTGGCACAGCGTGAGTGACCTGACGGCGGTCAACGCCTTCCAGATCAAGCTGCTGGCAGGTGAAGCGGCCAAACGAGTCATCACCAATGCGGCTGACTCAGCCTATGTTCAAGCCGAGGCACGCCGGGCCAATAGCGACGCTGAGTTCAGCTCCGGCAATGCGTTTGCTGAACTGCATCACGCCTGCCAAATCGCCGCATTCGCTGGCAACAAACATCGCCATGGCCTCACCGATGGTCACGGCATCCAGCGTGTGGTTGGTTTGAGCGGTCATCATTTACTCCTCGCGCAGCAGGTCAACATAGTGGCGGGTAACGGCCACCAAATCGGCCCCTTCCAGCGGAAACTCAATGGCCAGCGGCACGTCGGCAGGTAAAAGAGCCAGCGTCTCGCGCCACAAATCATCGGCATCATCCAGCGCCACCGCGCGCCAGCTATCTCCGTTAGGCACGGCGGCCTTAACGTGGATATAGCTGATAAAGCGGCTCAGGCGTTCGGCTGCCTGCAGCGGCTGGTCGCCAACCCACAGCCAGTTGCCCATATCGAAAGTCATGCCATTACAGGTGCGGCTCTCGCCACAGGCGTGGAAAAACTGGTCCAGTGCGCTCAGTTTACCGCAGGCGGTTTGGTCGTTTTCCACCACCAGATGGACCTTTTTCCCTGCCAGCTTGCCGCGCAGGACGCTGCAGTCAAAGCCGGGCTGATAGTGGCCCAGAGAATATTTGAGTAGCTGCGCGTTGAGCTTTTCCGCCTCGTTAAAATGCTGATCGAGGTTGGGATTAAGCAAACCGTCCGCCATAAACAGCGCTTCCGGCACCGAGTAGAATGCCATCAGGCGGCTGGTCGCGATCGCGTCGGCTAACTCAGGCAGCGCTGACAGCTGCTGCGCGCTGAACAGCTCGCGGCGGATCTCCACGCCATCGGCCCCGGCGGCGGCAATGATCGGCAGCAGCGCCTGCTGCCCGCCCAGCCCGGCTATTTTCTCGCTGCCGTAGGCGGCGGTAACCACAATCACTTCTCGTTTCATCTTTCCTCCGGCATTACTGCGAACCTTTGCGCCTGACTTGATAAAAAACGTTAGTTAGAACCGGTTCCAAAAGATAGCGGCAGAAGTGAAATTTATGATCGCGCTCACGATGTGAACAATTTCTGGTGGGAAAGGTGGGGAAAGCTCTTAAAAACCTCAGGTAACGCGAGGCGCAAATAATGAACGTAGCGCCCTTA
>NZ_MAYS01000406.1 GCF_001756855.1 Candidatus Erwinia dacicola
GTCCCAAGACTCTACCTGTTGTTCTAAAAATATCGGTTACTATTTTAACAAATACTTAACAAGATTAGGTTAATTTTTTACGTCCGGGGGCTGAGCGAATTCTGTCATATCTCAAACTGTGATGCATATCACCCTTTAGATCTACCGTCCCTTTATATTCGAGCACTCTACCCCAATATTGATGCAGTTAGCGGGTCAAGAAATAGGTTTTGTATCGAATAATTCCTTCTTGGCAGTTTTATTTATCGCAATAATTGACACGATTCCGCTTGACGCTTGGTATGGTTTTTGTAATTTTACAGCCAACCTTTTATTCACTATCAACAAGCTGGTGGAATATATGACTATCAAAGTAGGTATCAACGGTTTTGGCCGTATCGGTCGCATTGTTTTCCGTGCTGCTCAGGAACGTTCTGATGTAGAAATCGTTGCCATCAACGATCTGCTGGACGCCGAGTACATGGCTTACATGCTGAAATATGACTCAACTCACGGCCGTTTCAACGGCACCGTGGAAGTCAGAGACGGTCATCTGGTTGTTAACGGCAAAACCATCCGTGTTACCGCTGAGCGCGATCCAACTAACTTGAAGTGGGATGAAGTAGGTGTGGATGTGGTTGCAGAAGCGACCGGTATTTTCCTGACCGACGAAACTGCACGTAAACACATTGAAGCTGGCGCTAAGAAAGTTGTTCTGACTGGCCCATCTAAAGATGACACCCCAATGTTCGTGATGGGCGTTAACCACCAGTCATATGCTGGTCAAGATATCGTTTCTAACGCATCTTGCACCACCAACTGCCTAGCACCACTGGCTAAAGTGATCAACGACAAGTTCGGCATCGTTGAAGCGCTGATGACCACTGTGCATGCAACCACCGCAACTCAGAAAACCGTTGATGGTGCATCTCACAAAGACTGGCGTGGCGGTCGCGGCGCATCCCAGAACATCATCCCTTCTTCTACCGGTGCTGCTAAGGCCGTAGGTAAAGTGATCCCAGAACTGCATGGCAAACTGACTGGTATGGCGTTCCGCGTTCCTACCCCTAACGTTTCCGTTGTTGACCTGACTGCACGTCTGGCTAAGCCTGCATCTTACAAAGAAATTTGTGCTGCAATCAAAGTTGCTGCTGAAGGCGAAATGAAAGGCGTTCTGGGCTACACCGAAGACGAAGTAGCTTCTACCGATTTCAACGGCGAAACTCTGACTTCTATCTTCGATGCGAAAGCCGGTATCGCACTGAGCGACACTTTTATTAAGCTGGTTTCTTGGTACGATAACGAAACTGGTTACTCCAACAAGGTCTTGGACCTAGTTGCTCACATCGCTAAATAAGCGACGCAAGAAAATCTGAAGGCGACGTGAGTCGCCCTTTTCTATGGTTAAATTTCAGAAGGCTGATTCATGAACGAGAAACTTTTTTAACTGCCGGTCATTAACCAAATTAGCCCCTACATCACCCAGCGCCAGATAGATGAACTACCAACGATCGTCGAGTTATTGTCAAATCTGG
>NZ_MAYS01000407.1 GCF_001756855.1 Candidatus Erwinia dacicola
AATTAACTATTTTAAAACAGATAGTTAAACGTAAAATTTAAACCTTATCTAGGACAGCCCCTTAAATAATTTGCATAACGTGTCGTTCTGGCAGCATAACCTCGAAGAGAATGTCAGCCGCCAGCCTTGGACTGCTCAGGGATTTAACAAAGTGTTACTGGACTCAGCCCGTGCCGGAGCTGCCGGCGTGATGGCGCATATCATTAGATTTGCGCCGCAGCGGGTGGTCTATATGTCCTGTAACCCGATGACGCTGGCACGGGATAGTCAGGCATTACTGACGTCCGGCTACCAATTGGAACGGGTGACAATGCTCGATATGTTCCCACATACCGGGCATCTGGAATCCATGGTGCTATTTAGCCGAAAATAGTTCCCTGAACGGGGCTACGCCAGGAGAGGATATGGTTGCGGTAAGAAGTGCACATTTGAACACGGCTGGCGAGTTTGCGCTCGACCAATGGATCACCAGTCTGGGGATCTCCAACCAGCAGTCATGTGAACTACTGGTCGAAACTTGGCGCTATTGTGAGGCGACCACCAAAGACCATCCTGATGCCGCGCTGCTGCTGTGGCGCGGCGTTGAGATGGTGGAAATCCTCTCAATGTTCAGCATGGACTGGGAAACGCTGTGTGCCTCGCTGCTGTTCCCGCTAGCCGACGCTGGCGTGGTCACTGAGCAGCAGCTTGAGGAGCAGCACGGTAAAGCTATCGTCTCGCTGGTTCACGGCGTGCGCGATATGGATGCCATCCGCCAGTTAAAAGCCACCCATAATGACTCCATGGCTTCTGACCAGGTCGATAACGTGCGCCGCATGCTGCTGGCGATGGTGGAAGATTTCCGCTGCGTGGTTATCAAGCTGGCGGAGCGCATCGCCCACCTGCGCGAAGTCAAAGACGCGCCGGAAGATGAGCGCGTGCTGGCAGCGAAAGAGTGCAGCAATATCTATGCTCCGCTGGCTAACCGCCTCGGTATCGGTCAGCTGAAATGGGAGCTGGAAGATTTCTGCTTCCGCTATCTGCACCCGGACGAATACAAGCGCATCGCCAAGCTGCTGCACGAGCGCCGTATCGATCGTGAAGACTATATCGATACGTTTGTGCAGTCGCTGCGTACAGAGATTGTTAAAGAGGGCGTGAAGGCGGAAGTGTATGGTCGCCCGAAACATATCTACAGCATCTGGCGCAAGATGCAGAAGAAAGCGCTGGCCTTTGATGAGCTGTTCGACGTGCGTGCCGTACGCATCGTGGCGGAGCGTCTGCAGGATTGCTACGGCGCGCTGGGGATTGTGCATACCCTGTATCGTCATCTGCCAAGCGAGTTCGACGACTATATCGCGAACCCGAAACCCAACGGCTACCAATCCATCCACACCGTGGTGCTGGGGCCGAAGGGTAAAACCGTTGAAATTCAGATCCGCACGCGCCAGATGCATGAAGATGCCGAGCTGGGCGTGGCGGCGCACTGGAAGTACAAAGAGGGCGCGGCAGACAGCGGCAGTGCACGCGTCGCCTCCGGCTACGAAGGGCGCATTGCGTGGCTGCGTAAGCTGATTACTTGGCAGGAAGAGATGGCGGACTCCGGCGACATGCTCGACGAAGTGCGCAGCCAAGTATTCGACGACCGGGTCTATGTGTTTACCCCAAAAGGGGATGTGGTCGACCTGCCGGCTGGCTCCACACCGCTCGACTTTGCCTACCATATTCACAGCGATATCGGCCACCGTTGCATCGGCGCGAAGATTGGCGGGCGCATCGTGCCGTTTACCTATCAGCTGCAAATGGGCGATCAGATCGACATCATCACCCAGAAGCAGCCGAACCCGAGCCGCGACTGGCTGAACCCGAATCTTGGCTACGTGACCACCAGCCGCGGGCGCTCTAAGGTGCACGCTTGGTTCCGTAAGCAGGATCGCGACAAGAATATTATCGCCGGGCACCAGATCCTCGACAACGAACTGGACCAACTCGATATCAATCTGAAAGATGCCGAGAAGCTGCTGCTGCCGCGCTACAACTTCAATACGCTGGATGAACTACTGGCGGCAATTGGCGGCGGCGATGTGCGCCTCAATCAGATGAGCAACTTCCTTCAGTCGAAGCTGCACAAGCCAAGCGCGGAAGAAGAAGACCGCAAAGCGCTGCAAAAGCTGATGCAGAAAACCTCCAACAGCGTACTGCGTAGTAAAGAGAGCGGGCGCGTGGTGGTCGAGGGTGTCGGCAATCTAATGCACCATATTGCGCGCTGCTGCCAGCCAATCCCCGGTGATGATATCACCGGCTTTATCACCCAAGGGCGCGGGATCTCGATTCACCGCGCCGACTGCGATCAGCTGGCGGACCTGATGTCGCACGCGCCGGAACGCATCGTGGATGCCGTCTGGGGTGAGTCTTATTCCAGCGGCTATTCGCTGGTGGTGCGCGTCACCGCCAATGATCGCAGCGGCCTCCTGCGCGACATCACCACCATTCTGGCTAATGAAAAGGTCAATGTACTGGGCGTTTCCAGCCACAGTGATACCAAAAGGCAGCTAGCGACCATCGATATGGATATTGAAATTTACAATCAGCAGGTGCTGAGCCGCGTGATTGCGCGGCTTAACCAAGTGCCGGATATTATCGATGCCAAACGCCTGCATTAATCGGGTCGGGCATGCCAGATCCCTACGTAGGGGCTACGTATGCGTCGCCCGCCCATTTAACATGGATATCATTATGACTTCTCTCGATTGCCTGCTGGGCATCATGAAAACCCTGCGCGATTCGGAAAAGGGCTGTCTGTAGTGGTCAACTAATACTGGCCACAGCATTAGACTGTAAGTAGTACAGCCGCTCAGATTCGTTGGGCGTCAGACTGCCGTTATACCAGTGGGGCCTGATAGCGCTGTAATATCCCGTTATATAGCGGATTATCGCGCCCTGGGCTT
>NZ_MAYS01000408.1 GCF_001756855.1 Candidatus Erwinia dacicola
TCACATCCAGTACATCATAACTGGCAAAATTATCGGTATAGACGATGCTGTCAGGGTAAATTTTTGACTCTATTATCGGCAGTAATGTGCGTGATTTGGCATCGGGTATGACCTTGGTATACACCTTACCACCACGCTTGAGAAGCCCGAAAACAGGCACTTTTCCGGCAGCACCTCTGCCACGCTGACCTTTACGACGACCACCAAAATAACTTTCGTCCAGTTCAATCTCGCCATCAAACCAGGAGTGCCTATCTACGTGCTCGGCTATCAGCACTCTGAGGCGGTGAAAATAGTATGCAGCAGTGTTCCTGTGGACACCAACCAGCTCTGCGGCAATACGGGCTGTGGAGCCTGCAATAAACTGTTCAAGTAACCGTTCCTGTTTGTACTGACTGAGTCTGCTTTTTCTCATGGCACTATCCTAGATGATCTTAGTTATCTAGGACAGCCCCTAAATTTATAAGTGTGAATTTCTTGCCTGCTTTTTTACATGCTTCCCTAAGTACGTGTGGTGCCCATTCATCATCTTTTGGATCTTCTACAAAAACGGCCTCACCTAAAAGAATAGCCTGATAAAGTAGAACGGTCGCAGTTACGCCTTTCCCGGAACCTGTTGTGCCGATAATTGCTGCGTGTTGGGTTTTGAATTCTTTTATAGTTATGTATTGCGGCTGGTCATCTTTGTTTAAGCCAATAAAAACGCCTTTCTTTAAATCAATGTAATCGAGTGGATTATATTCTATGGGGTCGGGTAATAGCTCTTTTACTTTGCGTACATCGGTTCGGGTATTTCTCTCCAGCTTGCTTTTCTTAATCATTCGATGTTTTAGGTTGTCAATTTCTCCTGCTAAAAGTCGTCGGGCTGCAATATGAAATATTAATCCTGCTGCCGTAAATATTATGGTCATGAACCATAGAGGAACTCTAAACAATATGTTGTTGTCGAGTGACTTAAAAAAGTAGCTCAACCCCTGAATAGTTAGCGGTGATATGGTGCCGAATATAAAAAAGAAAATTGACACACACGCCACCGACTTTAACCAGAACGGGGCGTTCTGTCTTTCCTCTCGGGGAAGGTGGAATATAAAAGGTAAGGGGCTGTCCTAGATAACTAAGATCATCTAGGATAGTGCCATGAGAAAAAGCAGACTCAGTCAGTACAAACAGGAACGGTTACTTGAACAGTTTATTGCAGGCTCCACAGCCCGTATTGCCGCAGAGCTGGTTGGTGTCCACAGGAACACTGCTGCATACTATTTTCACCGCCTCAGAGTGCTGATAGCCGAGCACGTAGATAGGCACTCCTGGTTTGATGGCGAGATTGAACTG
>NZ_MAYS01000409.1 GCF_001756855.1 Candidatus Erwinia dacicola
TCTTTGCAACAGTGCCGATGTCATTGTCTTTGCCGTCGATATCTTCGCCGTCTGGATCTTCGAAGTAGGTGCCCCAGCCGTCGTAGTCGACGTTAAACTTCGCGGTCAGATCAATCAGCTGCTCAACCTGCGCGTCAATCAGCTCGGCGTTCAGCGCGCTCTCACTGATGATGTCGCAGCACTGCACTTTGGTGCCGTCTTCCAGATCCAGCTCTTCTGGATCGGTAACTTCATAGCCCAGTTTGAAGGCTTCTACTGCGGCTTTTTCCAGCGCATCGAAGCTGTCACAGAAGAGATGATGCTCAATGGTGTAGAGTGCATCAGGGTCGCTGCCGTCATCCAGCAGCTCTTCAATAATTAGCCGCGTCTCTTGCGTCTCTTCACGCTGCTCTTCCAACAATGCTTCGTTAGCCATGATCCATTCCTCATTAAGGGCGTTATTTCCGGTATTTTCCCACAGTGCCCTCCGCGCCACTACCTTTAAACAAAAGTTTCTTCAGGTCGGGGTTGAAAATACATATTCATACAGTTAAATTGAATTTTAATTCATTAAAGGTTATCTGGAGTGCGTTATGAGTCACTTATATCACCGTCACTTTCTCAGACTGCTGGATTTCACTCCCGCTGAAATTACCGGCCTGCTGGCGCTGGCGGCCACACTTAAGACCGACAAGAAAAATGGCGAAGAAATTCAGCACTTGAAAGGCAAGAATATTGCGCTCATCTTCGAAAAAGACTCGACCCGTACCCGATGCTCTTTCGAAGTTGCCGCATTCGATCAGGGCGCCAACGTCACCTATCTTGGCCCGAGCGGCAGTCAGATAGGCCATAAAGAGTCGATGAAGGATACCGCCCGAGTGCTGGGTCGCATGTACCACGCCATCCAATATCGCGGCCACGGCCAGGCGCTGGTGGAGTCGCTGGCTGAACATGCTGGCGTGCCGGTATGGAACGGGCTGACCAATGAGTTTCATCCTACGCAGCTGCTGGCCGATCTGCTGACCATGCAGGAACATCTGCCGGAAAAAGCCTTTAGCCAGATGACGCTAACCTACGTGGGCGACACCCATAACAATATGGGTAACACCCTGCTGGAAGCTGCCGCGCTGATGGGTATCGATTTGCGCCTTGCCGCGCCGGAAAGCTGCTGGCCAGACGCTGAGTTGATCGCAGAGTGCTGCAAGGTGGCGGAGAAAACCGGCGGCAAAATCACCCTGACGGCCGATATTCACGCAGCGGTCAAAGGTGCCGACTTTATCTACACTGATGTCTGGGTGTCGATGGGCGAGCCGAAAGATGTGTGGCAGGAGCGTATTGCCCTGCTGCGTCCCTACCAGGTCAATATGGCGATACTGCAGGCTACCGGCAACCCGCAGGTGAAGTTCCTGCACTGCCTGCCTGCGTTCCACGACGACCAGACCACGCTTGGCCAGCAGATGGCGCAGCAGTACGATCTGCACGGCGGCATGGAAGTGACGGACGAGGTGTTTGAATCAGCGCACAGCGTGGTATTTGATCAGGCGGAAAACCGTCTGCACACCATCAAGGCGGTGATGGTGGCAACGTTAGTGCAACCTGACTAAATCAGCCGGAGCAAACGATTACCTGCGCGGCGATTTTCGCTTGCCGCCGCCAAGTGAATGCGTATAATGCACCTCGTTTGCTGGGGGATGCATGAAAATAAACAGCCAGAAAAATGCCGAACTGACGCGCTGTAATACTGGCGGGCAGCCTGCTTTTTTCCTTCCGTGGCACCCCCGATTATAAGGAAAGCCCCTCATTGAGGGGCTTTTTTTTGCCCGAATTTCAGTCAGCACGCGTAGAGGAGAGTGAAAATGGCCGCTAACCCGCTATATCACAAACATATTATTTCGATTAACGATCTCAACCGTGACGAGCTGGAACTAGTGCTGCGTACTGCCGCCAGCCTGAAGGCCAACCCGCAGCCGGAGTTGCTGAAGCATAACGTGATTGCCAGCTGCTTCTTTGAGGCATCCACCCGTACCCGTCTGTCATTTGAAACCGCCATGCACCGCCTTGGCGCGTCGGTGGTCGGTTTTGCCGACGGTGGCAACACCTCGCTGGGCAAGAAAGGCGAAACCTTGGCAGATACCATTTCAGTGATTGGCACCTACGTCGATGCGATTGTGATGCGTCACCCGCAGGAAGGAGCCGCGCGCCTAGCGACCGAGTTTTCCGGCGGCATGCCGATCCTCAACGCGGGCGATGGGGCTAACCAGCACCCGACCCAGACGCTGCTTGACCTCTTCACCATTCAGGAAACCCAGGCTCGCCTGAGCAACCTCAACGTGGCGATGGTTGGCGACCTAAAATATGGTCGTACCGTGCACTCGCTGGCGCAGGCGCTGGCGAAGCTTGACGGCAACCGCTTCTACTTTATTGCCCCGGATGCGCTGGCAATGCCCGCCTATATCACCGATATGCTCGATGAGAAAGGCATTGTCTGGACGCGCCATGACAGCATTGAAGAGGTGGTGTCGCATTTGGATATTCTGTACATGACCCGGGTGCAGAAAGAACGTCTGGATCCGTCGGAATACGCCAACGTGAAGGCGCAGTTTATCCTGCGCGCTGCCGATCTGGCGAACGCGCGCGACAACATGAAGGTGCTGCACCCGCTGCCGCGCATTGATGAAATTGATACCGACGTCGACGCCACGCCCCACGCTTGGTACTTCCAGCAGGCCGGCAACGGCATTTATGCGCGTCAGGCACTTCTGGCGCTGGTACTGAACAGCGAAGCGGCTCTGTAAGGGGAAAATCATGATGCATGATAATAAATTACAGGTTGAAGCAATCAAACGCGGCACGGTGATTGACCATATCCCGGCGCAAATCTGCTTTAAGCTGCTGTCGCTGTTCCGCCTGACGGAAACCGACCAGCGCATTACCATCGACCTGAATCTGCCATCGGGCGAGATGGGGCGTAAAAACCTAATCAAGATTGAAAACACCTTCCTGATCGACGACCAAGTAAACCAGCTGGCGGTGTATGCGCTGCATGCCACCGTTAACCGCATCGACGATTACAACGTGGTGGTGAAGATAGCTCCGATGCTGCCGGAGCGTATCGAGCGCGTCCTGACCTGCCCGAACAGCAACTGCATTGGCCGCAGCGAGCCGGTATTTTCCAGCTTCGCGGTGAAACAGCGCTAGGACGTGCTGCACCTGAAATGCAAATACTGTGAGAAAGAGTTCGCGCACCATGTGGTGATGGCCAGCGATTAACTTCATTGCAATTGCCCGAACCCTGCCAGTATTGTAGGGGCTTGGCAAGCCCGGCCCGCAATCAACAAACTGCACACATTCAGGAGAAACTATGTCGCGTGAAATTAGTACGAAAAACGCCCCAGTCGCCATCGGACCTTACGTTCAGGGTGTCGATCTTGGCAGTATGATCATTACTTCCGGCCAGATCCCAGTCGATCCTAAAACCGGCGCGGTTGCCGACGATATCGCGGCACAGGCAGGTCAGTCGCTGGAAAACGTGCAGGCCATTGTGGAAGCGGCCGGTCTGAAGGTGGGCGATATCGTGAAAACCACGGTGTTCGTTAAGGATCTCAACGATTTTGCTACCGTTAATGCCACTTACGAAGCGTTCTTCACCGAACACAACGCCAGCTTCCCCGCGCGTTCCTGTGTGGAAGTGGCGCGCCTGCCGAAAGATGTGAAAATCGAAATCGAAGCAATTGCCGTTCGTCGTTAAGCGGCGCGCATTCGGGCGGATGGCAAAAGAGGGTCCGCCCTTACATCTACTGGCACTGTTGCAAAGATCTGGCGATGGTAAACTGATGCCACTGTTTAGTTGAAGGAGCAGCACATGAACCCATTTAAAGGTCGACATTTTGAGCGTCATATTATCCTGTGGGCCGTCCGCTGGTACTGCAAATATGGCATCAGTTATCGTGAGCTGCAGAAGATGCTGGCTGAGCGAGGGGTAAATGTCGATCACACCACGATTTATCGATGGGTTCAGCGTTCTGCACCTGAAATGGAAAAGCGGCGGCGCTGGTACTGGCGTCAACCTTCCGGTTTTGGCTCATGGCATCTCGATGAAACCTACGTGAAGGTCAACGGACGCTGGGCTTATCTGTA
>NZ_MAYS01000410.1 GCF_001756855.1 Candidatus Erwinia dacicola
TCGATCGGTATTGACAGATAGAAAATGGCAGTAAATTTACCCGAGGAAAGAAAAAGACCAGGGAGTTGATTGACTGGTTCATCGAAGCTGAATTTGAGGGGCAAACTTTAGGCGGAAATGAATACCGGATACCTTTGACCTCTGAAAACGATGAACAACTAAAAGAACAGGTGGAGTATTTATTGAGTGAAATTAATATGATAGCGGATGTCCATAACTGTATGATCATTGACTGCCTGCTTACTAATGACCAGACTGGCCAGGGATGGGATGATTGTGCCGGTTGTTGGCAGTAAGTCGGTGTAACACCCGGCACATTATGTATGAGCTAATTTATATACCTTTCCCGTTTTCCAGTTCTCGTTTCAAAGCCGCTAATGCCCGCTTAAGAGTTTCGCCTAATGGCTCATCAATAATATCGGCGACGCGGTACAGCTCGTCTTTGGTCTCCTGCTCACCCTTAATGTTGATCTGTATATTGCGTCCGGTTTTAAATCGCCGCTTTGACCGTTCGACTGGTGGAGTTGCCGGTGTTGACTGGCGACTGACAAAACCGTGTTTGTTGGCTAGCTCCTCAATTTCTGCGTTGCTTTGCCTTGGTTTATGCTCGGTAACTGATTTAGGCTCGAAATTCTTCAAGCTATCCAATGGATCTACACGACTCATAATGTGACCTTGTCTTGTTGCTGTGACGCATCTGAGGTAATTCTTGCTATCACTTCTCGAGTGAAGGCCTCTGCATTTTCAATTGCTTTATTTACATTTGAAACTTCGTCACGGGGAAGGGTTTCAAGAGGTTGGCGATATGAAAACATCGCTTTGAAAGCGGCCCGTTCATTTAACTCTGTTTCAAAGAAAGGAATCCCCCCTGCTTTAAAGCTTTTACGAATATGTCTTGTATCCCGGCTCTGGATTGCGGCCGACGTACGTGTGAACAAAACAGCGTAAGGTAGTTTGTAATCAGGTTTATGCTTCTGAATACCACGTTCATGTGCCCTGATTAACCCAAAGGCTCTGCTTGCCTGTTCGGCGTCCAGTTGCGAGCCTTGTGTAGGTACGACTACAAAGTCTGATTCTGCAATCGCATATGCAACTATTGTTGCTGCTGTTCCCTCCAGGTCGACGATTACGAAAGGTGTTTTTGTCGCGGCTTCAGCTATAGTCTCACCGATCGTTTTATCCGTAACGTCTGAAATAATGGTCATGTTTTGTGGAGTATCTCCGCCCTCTGACCAGGTTTTAATAGGGTGGTTCGGGTCGGCATCAATAACGGTGACGGGAACGCGCCGCGCGATCTGCATAGCTAATGCTAAAGCTGAAGTAGTCTTCCCTGCTCCCCCCTTCGGTGATACGAAAACAATAACAGGCATACTTACATCCTCATCGCTAATGAAGAATTCCTTTTTGAATTCTAAAATAGTTCCATTTGAGAATTCTTACATAATTCTTTTGGGAATTCAATTAGAAATTCTTTGTTGAATTC
>NZ_MAYS01000411.1 GCF_001756855.1 Candidatus Erwinia dacicola
TTACCGGATAAGCCGATGGCGCTCACCATCTTGCCGAATTTACACCACGTCCCAAGACTCTACCTTCTTTCCTCTTTCTCTGTCGTTTGATAGGTGTAAACTGCGCACGATCGTCACGGTGCCAGCCATCCGAATGTGCCAAGCATTACGGCAAAATCGTCGAAATAACCCTACAATCTATTGCAGTACAAAAAACCGACAAAGGAGCATTAACATGCGCGCTAACGACCTGACCACGCAGGACCTCATTGCTTATGGCATCACTGATACGGTTGAGGTGGTTCATAACCCCGATTATGACACGCTGTTTAAGGAAGAAACCCAGCCCAGTTTACAGGGTTTTGAACGCGGAATAGTGACCCAGTCAGACGCGGTTGCCGTCGACACTGGTATTTTTACCGGGCGCTCGCCAAAAGATAAATACATCGTGCGCGATGACGTCACCCGCGACAAGCTGTGGTGGAACGACCAAGGTAAAGGCAAGAATGACAATCAGCCGCTGTCGCAGGAAAACTGGCAGTCGCTGAAAAATCTTGTCACCACCCAACTCTCCGGTAAGCGCTTGTTTGTTGTCGATACTTGGTGCGGCGCTAACCCAGACAGTCGCCTGAGCGTGCGCTTTATTACCGAAGTCGCTTGGCAGGCACACTTTGTCAAAAACATGTTTATTCGCCCGGATGCACAAGGCTTGGCTGACTTTAAGCCTGACTTTGTGGTGATGAACGGGGCGAAGTGCACCAACCCGAACTGGCAGGCTCAGGGGCTGCATTCAGAGAACTTTGTGGCGTTTAACCTGACGGAAAAAATCCAGCTGATCGGCGGAACCTGGTACGGCGGCGAGATGAAAAAAGGGCTATTCGCCATCATGAACTACCTGCTGCCGCTGAAGGGAATTGCGGCGATGCACTGTTCGGCCAACGTTGGTGAAAAAGGCGATGTGGCGGTGTTCTTTGGCCTGTCCGGCACCGGAAAAACTACCCTGTCGACCGACCAACAGCGCCAACTGATTGGTGATGACGAGCACGGCTGGGACGACGACGGCGTGTTTAACTTTGAAGGCGGCTGCTACGCCAAAACCATCAAGCTGTCCGAGCAGTCTGAACCCGAGATCTATCACGCTATCCGCCGCGACGCGCTGCTGGAAAATGTGGTGGTGCGCGCGGATGGTTCAGTGGATTACGACGACGCTAGCAAAACCGAAAACACCCGCGTTTCCTACCCGATCAACCACATCGACAACATCGTTAAGCCGGTGTCAAAAGCAGGCCATGCTAAGAAAGTGATCTTCCTGACCGCCGATGCCTTTGGCGTGCTGCCACCAGTGTCGCGCCTGACGCCAGAACAGACGCAGTATCACTTCCTGTCCGGCTTTACTACCAAACTGGCAGGCACCGAGCGTGGCGTGACGGAGCCAACCTCAACCTTTTCCGCCTGCTTTGGCGCCGCGTTCCTGACGCTGCACCCTACGCAGTACGCTGAGGTGCTGGTGAAGCGCATGCAGTCCGCGGGAGCGGAAGCCTGGCTGGTGAATACCGGTTGGAACGGCAGCGGCAAGCGCATCTCGCTGAAGGATACCCGCGCCATCATCAACGCGATCCTCAGCGGTGAAATCGCCCATTCGGATACGGCAACATTGCCGATTTTCAACCTTGAGATGCCGCTGGCGCTGGCGGGCGTCGACAGCAACCTGCTCGATCCGCGCAACACCTACGCCAGCGCAGCAGACTGGGAGGTGAAAGCCCGCGACCTAGCGCAGCGCTTTATCATCAACTTCGATAAGTTCGCCGACACCCATGCCGGTGAGGCGCTGGTGAAAGCCGGTCCAAAACTGTAATCAACAGGGTTGAGGCATGCCTCAATCCGACAAACTGCAAGAATGGCGTAGGGGTCACCCCTGAGAAATCTCCAGAAAAATGGGACAGGCATAGCACTATGTGATCTAATTGATTGCGCTAACAATTTCAAGGAAATCACCACTATGCCTGCTCGCTCATTATGCCAAAAATTCTTCAAAAATATACTGGAGCCTCTGCATCTCTACCGCCAAAGATCACTAATTGACGCCACCAGTGCTGTAATAAATGGTGCCTCTCTCACACTTACCAGTATCGGTCGTCATTTGGGTGGAACTGCATCGGTTAAAAACAAAATAAAACGGGTAGATCGACTGCTGGGTAATCCTCTTCTGCAGAATGCAGTTTCAACCATTTTTCAGAGGGTTACTTAGAAAATTAGGCACTGTTGCAAAGA
>NZ_MAYS01000412.1 GCF_001756855.1 Candidatus Erwinia dacicola
GAAGCCCGAAAACAGGCACTTTTCCGGCAGCACCTCTGCCACGCTGACCTTTACGACGACCACCAAAATAACTTTCGTCCAGTTCAATCTCACCATCAAACCAGGAGTGCCTATCTACGTGCTCGGCTATCAGCACTCTGAGGCGGTGAAAATAGTATGCAGCAGTGTTCCTGTGGACACCAACCAGCTCTGCGGCAATACGGGCTGTGGAGCCTGCAATAAACTGTTCAAGTAACCGTTCCTGTTTGTACTGACTGAGTCTGCTTTTTCTCATGGCACTATCCTAGATGATCTTAGTTATCTAGGACAGCCCCTATAATTTTTTGCGCTTTATCAAAAAAGTTGAAAGTCACCAACTCATTGAGTGTTCGCGGTAATATAGATTCGGCAACGAATTGACTACCGTAATCTAACCTGGAACCTGCAAGATTATGAGTAAACCGATCGTGATGGAACGCGGTGTTAAATACCGCGATGCAGACAAAATGGCGTTGATCCCGGTGAAAACCGTGGTGACTGAACGTACAGAGGTATTGCGTAAGCCGGAATGGATGAAAATCAAACTCCCCGCCGATTCCAGCCGCATTCAGGACATCAAAACCGCGATGCGCACAAATGGTTTGCACTCCGTTTGCGAAGAGGCTTCCTGCCCTAACCTTGCCGAGTGTTTCAACCACGGCACCGCGACCTTTATGATCCTTGGCGCTATCTGTACCCGCCGCTGCCCGTTCTGTGATGTGGCACACGGTCGCCCAACCCTGCCGGATGCCAACGAGCCGGGTAAACTGGCGCAGACTATCGCTGATATGGCGCTGCGCTTCGTGGTGATCACTTCCGTTGACCGCGATGATCTGCGCGACGGTGGTGCTCAGCACTTTGCCGACTGCATTACTGCCATCCGCGAGAAAAGCCCCACGATTAAGATCGAAACGCTGGTGCCGGACTTCCGTGGCCGTATGGATCGCGCGCTGGAAATTCTGGTTGCCATTCCACCAGACGTGTTCAACCATAATCTTGAGAACGTGCCGCGCGTTTACCGTCAGGTTCGCCCGGGTGCCAACTACGAGTGGTCGCTGAAGCTGCTGGAACGTTTTAAAGAGGCGCATCCGCACATCCCAACCAAATCTGGCCTGATGGTCGGTCTGGGTGAAACCAACGCCGAAATCGTTGAAGTGATGCGCGACCTGCGTCGCCACGGCGTGACCATGCTGACTCTGGGGCAGTATCTGCAGCCAAGCCGTCACCACCTGCCGGTACAGCGCTACGTTAGCCCGGCTGAGTTTGATGAGATGAAAGAAGCAGCAATGGAAATGGGCTTCGCCGACGCAGTCTGCGGCCCGTTTGTGCGCTCTTCCTATCATGCCGACATGCAGGCAAAAGGATTAGAGGTTAAGTAATGCTACAGACTGTAGGGGCTGACTTTCTTTTTCGGTCAGCCCGATGCTCTCGGCACTGGGCGACCGAAAAAGAAGGTCGCCCCCTACGTTTCGGCATAAAAAAACGGATGACTGAGTCATCCGTTTTTTTATCTTCGAACAAAATTACTCTTTGTGAGCGATCTTCTCGGCAGCTTTCGAGTTATGATCATTTGTGGTGTATGGGGATTAGAGGGCACTGTTGCAAAGATCTGGCGATGGTAAACTGATGCCACTGTTTAGTTGAAGGAGCAGCACATGAACCCATTTAAAGGTCGACATTTTGAGCGTCATATTATCCTGTGGGCCGTCTGCTGGTACTGCAAATATGGC
>NZ_MAYS01000413.1 GCF_001756855.1 Candidatus Erwinia dacicola
CCGGGTTCACTTCATGCGTATTGACAAAAATGCGCGTGACTTCGTTATCTTTCGCCGCCAGTTTAATCAGACTGTCGATCTCAAACTGCCAGTGACGCGCCACGACATTTTTGCCGGCGACAGTCACCAAATCGAGCGGCTGAGGCTTCAGCAACATCTGCTGCGTCCAGCGCTGTTTCGGCAGCTGCAGCTAGATATCCATGTCCAAACCGGACTGGTGACTGACGTGACCGCTGCTGAAGCGCTCACCGGCCACCATGCCCATATCGCCGACAACACTTCGCCGGGGCCCAGCTGACGGGTCTGGGTGCTCAGCAGTTGGATAAAGGCAATCAGATCCGGGTGGACATAATAGCGCCGCTTATTGGTGCGCATCACTAATAGCCCGATGCTTCAAGCGGTAGCGCCTCAGCGCCGATAATACAGCCGTTGGCGAAGCCACCAATCGATTGCGGCGCGCCGCTGACCGGCTGGCGAATAGTCTGCCACGAGGTGGCGGCCTGTACGGCGGCGTTGGTCAGCAGCAGTGCGCCTAAGGCAATCAGCATCTTTTTCATCGCGTTACCAGCGTGGGTAAGTGGTTTCAACATCGGCGTTCTGCGCGCGGTGGCGCAGCAGGTGGTCCATCAGCACAATCGCCATCATCGCTTCCGCAATCGGCACGGCGCGGATCCCCACGCAAGGATCGTGACGACCCTTGGTGATCATCTCCACTTCTTCCCCGCTACGCGTCAGCGTCTTGCCCAGCACGGTAATGCTGGAGGTTGGTTTCATCGCTAGGTTGGCAACAATGGTCTGACCGCTGCTGATACCGCCTAAGATGCCGCCCGCGTGATTGCTCTGGAAACCGCTGCTGCGGATTTCGTCGCGGTGCTCGCTGCCGAGCTGGCCAACGACCGCAAAGCCATCACCGATTTCAATGCCTTTCACCGCATTGATGCTCATCAGCGCGTGTGCTAGGTCAGCGTCTAGGCGGTCAAACACCGGCTCGCCGAGGCCCGCCAGAACATTCTCTGCCATCAACGTTATTTTCGCCCCGATAGAGTCACCCTCTTTTCTCAGCGCGCGCATCAGTTCGTCCAGCGCTTCCAGCTTCGACGAATCCGGGCAGAAGAACGGATTCTGTTCGACCTGATCCCATTCTTTCAGCTCGCAGGCGACGTCACCAATCTGCGCCAGATAGCCGCGCACTTTGATGCCGTACTTCATTTCGAGGTATTTTTTAGCAATCGCACCGGCTGCCACGCGCATCGCAGTTTCACGCGCTGAAGAGCGCCCGCCGCCGCGATAGTCGCGGAAGCCGTACTTCTGGTCGTAGGTGTAATCCGCATGACCCGGGCGATAGAGATCTTTGATCGCGCCGTAGTCCTGCGAGCGCTGGTCGGTATTTTCGATCAGCAGTCCGATGCTGGTACCGGTGGTGTGCCCTTCGAACACACCCGACAGAATTTTCACCTGGTCCGGCTCGCGACGCTGGGTGGTGTAGCGTGAAGTGCCCGGACGGCGACGATCGAGATCGTGCTGCAGGTCTGCTTCGGTCAGCGGGATCCCCGGCGGTACGCCATCCACGATACAACCGAGGGCGATGCCGTGCGATTCACCGAACGTTGTGACCCGAAATACTTGTCCAATGGTATTACCTGCCATACGGCTTCCTCGCTAAAATTTAAAATCAGTCTTTTATAGATTTTGAATGATGTTGTGCGTCGATAATCTGCTGTTTGGTCAGCATAAACACGCCGTCACCGCCGTTATCAAACTCCAGCCAAGTAAACGGCACGTCCGGATACTGCTCGATCATGTGCACCATGCTGTTGCCCACTTCGCAAATCAGCATGCCCTGCTCGCTGAGATAATCCGGCGCGCAGGCCAGAATGCGGCGTGCCAGCTTCAGCCCATCGTGCCCCGCAGCTAGGCCTAGTTCCGGCTCGTGACGGTATTCGTTCGGCAGGTCGTTCATATCGTCAGCGTCAACGTAGGGCGGGTTAGTGACGATCAAATCGTACTGCGTTTTCGGCAATTCGCGGAACAGATCAGCGTGGATCGGCTTGACGTGGTGGTCAAGGCCATGCGCGCTGATGTTTTGTTCGGTTACCGCCAGCGCATCAGTGGAGATATCCACCGCATCGACTTCCGCATCCGGGAAGGTGTAAGCACAGGCAATAGCGATACAGCCGCTACCGGTACACATATCGAGAATGTGCTGCGGCTCGTCACCGATGAGTGCGGCAAAGCGATTGTTGATCAGCTCGCCAATCGGTGAACGCGGCACCAGCACGCGCTCATCGACATAGAATTCATGGCCGCAGAACCAAGCTTTGTTAGTCAGATAGGAGACCGGAATGCGCTCGTTGATACGGCGGATCACGCGCTCAACAATGCGGTGACGCTCGCTGGAAGTGAGGCGCACCGTGCGCATATCTTCAGGAATATCCAGCGGCAGATAGAGCGTTGGCAGCACCAGCTTAACGGCTTCGTCCCAAGGATTGTCAGTGCCATGGCCGTACCAGATGTCAGCGGCAGAAAAACGGCTGACCGACCAGCGCAACATATCCTGAATAGTGTGCAGTTCATTGACTGCTTTTTCGACGAAAATTTTGTCCAAAGTGCCCTCCGCAGGCTGTTCTGTTAAACCCGGGCGCCAGTTTGCCATGAAGCTGGTGATAATTCAGCCTCGGATGCGGAAAATGTAGACTAGCGGCAGAAATTTACTGAGACGCCCCTTTAAAGCGGTTGCGAAACAGCAGCCAAAAAAATAGCGACCTACTGAGATGAGCAAAAATAGAGAAGCTGATGTAGACGCGAAAATTGTTTGATACTGATTTGAAAGGTATTTGAT
>NZ_MAYS01000414.1 GCF_001756855.1 Candidatus Erwinia dacicola
ACCTTTCAATAACACGAAAGCTAACTCATCAATATCTTTGCAACAGTGCCGAACGATTTACGCATATCCGTGACGCCAGCAACCAGCCAGATACAGGTGCCTGACGGGAGGAATATCATTGGCTTCTCCCGGTCAGCTCGCGGAGCCGCACGGCCAGCAACTCTGATGACGGGTTTTCAAGCGTCATTTTGCCGTGACGGAACTCAACACAACAGGAGGTGGCATTCAGCGCTGAGAGCTGATCCGGATCTGTGTTCCTCTCACCTGTTGGCGCTGGGTCAGGTATCACCTCGACAGGCAGCACCATCGGTGATGGTGAGGATTCGACTATTGCAGGAAGGCGACGTGATATGCGGCCCTCCTCCTGCCAGAGCCGTAAGCATTTAAAGATGACGTTATCGTTAATGCCGTTTTCGCGGGCAATCTGAGCAACGCAGGCACCGGGGCGGGAAGCCAGTTCGACCATACGGAGCTTGAAGTCATTCGAATAATTTTTACGAAGTTCTTTTCGCCAGGATTGGGTTTCCATACTTAGATGTCCATCTGTAACAGATGGGCGTCTAAGTTACCCGCACTGGCTTAATGGCTAAATACGGCGCTGGCTTTACGCTTACAGGTGTTCAAGGTACGCGGCAAGATGCATCGCGTGATTTATGACAGCATCCACGCGGGTTACCATATGAATAAGCGCCACTGGATTTCGATTTGTGCCGGAGAGCAGATAAGCGAAGGATTGATTAAACAGCTGGTAGAAGAGTCATACGACCTAGTGGTTGCCGGGCTGCCAAAGCGCTTACGACCAATGGAAAAACGCTGATTTACCTGAGAGTTAAAAAAAGGCGACTGCGAGGTCGCCCCTTTTTTTATTGAGGCAGATTACGCCAGTTTGCGCATCACCAAGGTGGCGTTGGTGCCACCGAAGCCGAAGCTGTTTGACATCACGGTGGTCAGCTTACGCTCGGTAGGCTTCATCACGATGTCTAGGCCTTCGGCCGCCGGGTCCAGCTCATCAATGTTGATGCTTGGCGCAACGAAACCGTGCTCTAGCATCAGCAAAGAATAGATAGCTTCCTGCACGCCAGCAGCACCCAGAGAATGGCCTGTCATGGCTTTAGTGGCTGACATCGCCGGGGTTTTGTCTGGGAACACAGCGCGAATTGCGCCCAGCTCTTTCACATCGCCAACCGGGGTGGAAGTGCCGTGAGTGTTAAGGTAGTCGATTGGGGTATCCACGCCTTCCATCGCCATACGCATGCAGCGCATTGCGCCCTCACCCGATGGAGCCACCATATCAGCGCCGTCAGAAGTTGCGCCGTAGCCGACGATTTCAGCGTAGATGTGCGCACCGCGGGCCAGAGCGTGTTCCAGTTCTTCCACCACGACCATACCGCCACCTCCAGCGATGACGAAGCCGTCACGCTGCTGATCGTAGGTACGGGATGCTTTTTCCGGAGTGTCGTTGTACTTGGTGGACAGAGCACCCATCGCGTCAAACTCACAGGACATTTCCCAGCACAGCTCTTCGCCGCCGCCAGCAAATACGATGTCCTGCTTGCCCAGTTGGATCTGCTCTACCGCGTTACCGATGCAGTGTGCAGAGGTAGCGCAGGCGGAGCTGATAGAGTAGTTAACACCGTGGATTTTGAACGGAGTGGCCAAGCAGGCAGATACGCCGGATGCCATTGCTTTGGTCACCATATAAGGGCCAACGCCGCGCAGGCCTTTAGCACGCATACCGTCAACGCTGGCAGCCTGGTAGAACGGCGAACCGCCGCCGGAACCAGCAACCAGACCCACGCGTGGGTTGTTCTGGTACTGCTCGTCAGTCAGGCCGGCATCTTTCACCGCTTCCTGCATGGAGAGGAAAGCATAAATAGACGCATCGCTCATAAAACGCAGCATTTTGCGGTCGATACGCGCCGCAATGTCTTCTTTAGACAACTTAACATTGCCCCAGACGTGACTACGCATGGCGGAATCTTTCAGCTCCTTCGAGAGGGTAAGACCAGAACGCCCTTCACGCAATGATGCCAGAACTTCCTCTTGGTTATTACCAATACTGGAAACGATCCCTAAGCCAGTAATCACAGCACGTTTCATTCAATACCTCTTCCACTTCGAATTAGGATTCGATTGGCACTCTAGCTTACAGTTGTAAGCCGAACAAGCCCGATCAGCAGATTCCTTGTGTAAATTTGCGTAGGGTCAACCATATCGTTAAAATCACGCCACTGCCTGAGCAATGAGCCTTTGCCGTGAAAACCGCTCCTATAGAGTACGCTGAGCTAAGCTGGAACGATCAGGCTACACCTGTATCCCGAGTATTTGATGATGTTCACTTGGCGGATTCAAGTTCGAAGTGCAACGCTAAGCCGCCTGTTTTAGCTCTACAATGACCACTGAAGGTTGCCGGAACCCAAGGCATTTCCGTGGCCTGCTATTCAGTGCTCCCTGGTACTTGCGGAGCTCGTCATCCGTCACTGCCGTCAGGTCAGTTCCTTTCGGGATAAACTGCCTCAACAACCCATTGGTGTTCTCCTTTAGCCCGCGCTGCCACGAGGCATATGGATGAGCGAAGTAGGTTTCCGCTTCCAACGCGTCAGCGACTTCCTTGTGCCGGGTAAACTTCCTGCCGTTGTCGAACGTGATTGT
>NZ_MAYS01000415.1 GCF_001756855.1 Candidatus Erwinia dacicola
CGGCGGAAAATGGGGGCTTGTGCCCACAAGGATGGGAAACATGAATTTATGGTATGTGTTGTACTGCAAGACTCAGGATGTTGACAAAATAACCAGAAGGGTCAACAGCTTAGGCGTTAGTGTTTTTTGTCCTCGTTATGTAAGAGTCTCTCACCGAACCGACTGTAATTCGGTTCGGATCGACGAAAAAGTGTTGTTCCCTAATTATTTGTTCCTCTCTTTTGATATCAACAAAATCCATACATCAACGATTTCCTCTATCCCTGGGGCCATCGGCTTCATTCGTTTCGGTTCAGATGCCTGTACGGTTCCCCAGAAAGTGATATCCGCGATTGAATGCGCCCGCTTGATAGCGCTGAACAATGATGATCAAGCTATTGAGTGCCGTAATATTTCGCCCGCTTTGCTGCTAAAAATTCAGGAAATCTCGCTTATCAGGTCGATAGAACAACGGCAGGTTGCCTTTTCACACCTTTTGCAATCGTCCAACCTTTAAACCCAACCTCATTCTTTTATACATACCGGCACTGCGGGCAATAGCCTGCGGTGCCTTTTTAATAGGAGTAGCCATATCCATGCCGAAAAAGAAGTTGGGCGAGCCAACGAGTACGGCGGTGATTTACATCGGACAGCAGCGTTACCAACTGTTAGCAAAACATGCTCGTGAAATCAGTTATTTATCCAACACCAATATCAAAACAACAACATTCCTTCACTACTTGATTGATGAATTCACCAAAAAAGGCCATGCCTCACTGCTTAACCAGTTGCAGAAGGCTCCCCCCACTGAAGAGGAATAAACCATCTAATAGGAGGACACATGATTTCATCCGCCGTGCTTCTGACTCTGGCCATGCAATGCGCCCCAACCATTCACCCGGATACATCGCATGATGTAGCCAGAGTTGAGTCGGGGTTAAACCCCTTTGCTATTGGTGTTGTAGGCCAGAAAAAAGGGCTTTTCCCCAGCAACATAAACGACGCTCTTGATCATATCGACCAGCTCAAGGCGAAAGGTAAAAATTACTCAGTTGGTCTGATGCAAATCAACCAGGCTAATTTTTCCCGTTACGGTGTCACTGCAAAACAACTGTTTAATCCCTGCACCAACCTGACCGTCTTCGAGAAAATCATCACTGACTGCTATCTCCGGGGCGGCACCCTGAAAAGGGCGCTGAGTTGCTATTACTCCGGCAACTTTGATACCGGCCAGAAGCCCGAAGCCGCATTTTCCAAAACCAGCTATGTACAGCGGATGGGTTACAAACCCGCGCAAAAATATGTCGTGCCTTCCAGCAAGGCCGATCAAGAAAAGCAAAACGCCACACCAGGCAATACAGCACCCACGCCGCAGATACGTTACCCCAAAGGTATTGTACGCGGCGATCTCATCACCTCCGACACGCAAGTGTCACCTAACCAGGCTACACCCGTTTCTTTCCCGTCACAGGTTGTGCGGGGGGAATTTGTAGTCATTACATCTAAATAAGGAAATATCATGAAAATTTTACGCTCTATTAAAAACGCTCCTGCCTACCTTGCTGCTGTTGCGGCCTCTGCTGCCATGTCATCACCGGCATTCGCGGACGGGTTCGCCAAAGCCGAAACGTTGCTGGAAAAAATCTCGTCTGGCCTCACCGGTCTGGCCATCGTCACCATTACCATCGCTGTTATCTGGGTGGGTTACAAAGTGTTATGGGACGGCAAAAGCCTTCACGACTGTAAAGGGATCATCATTGGCGGCATTCTTATTGCCAGCGGTGCAGAAATCGGCGCTCTGTTGATGAGCTAAGGGGCGGAAATGGTCACGCTGAATAAAGCCCTGACGCGCCCCGCTATGCTGTTTGGCATTCCGATGGTGCCGTTAGTTATCGTCAGTGGGGCAATTATCCTGCTGGCGATATACCTCACTAAACTTTTGTTGCTGTTCCTGCCGGTAAGCTGGTTTGTCATGAACCAGATGGCTCGAAAGGATGCCCACATTTTCGGATTAGCCTTTTTAAAACTGAAAACGCGGGGCAATAAGACGTGCAACACCCACTACGGCGCAACGGCGTTCCTGGCGAACGACTACGACGCCGTAGACATCACGGAGTTCATCAACACTATGCGACTTAACGAACGGGTCACGCTCACCAAGCACATTCCGTATTCGTCGCACATTCATGAAAACGTCATTAAAACCCGAGGTAGCGACCTGATCGCAACGTGGGAAATTGGCGGAACGGCGTTTGAATGTGATACGGAAGAAAATCTCGACATTCTGTCTGGTCAGTTTAATAACCTGATTAAGTCCTTTGAAGGCCGACCGGTGACGTTTTACGTTCACAATATCCGTGAAACGTACCACGATCACTTTGACGGGCATTCGGGTAACGATTTTGCCGATACGGTCAGCGAACGGTACTACTCAACGATTGAAAACCATCCTTTCCGCCATAATCGTCTGTTCTTCACCGCCTGTTATATGCCCTTTGTCGGACTGGATAAGGTCGAGCGCAAACGGATGTCCGACGGACAGAAGCAACATGCGTTAGACAGTGCATTAAAAGAGATGTTGGAGATCTGCCAGACGGTCGGCACGTCTCTGTCGCGTTTCACCGCGAACCAACTAGGGGCTTATGAAGAAAATGGCCGCGTATTTTCGTCACAACTGTCTTTCTATCGGCGGCTGTTAAGCGGCGTCTGGCAGAAAACAGCCGTTACGCGCACGCCATTTTATGAAACGCTCGGCACAACCGACCTGTTTTTCACCGGCGATGCCGGGCAAAGCAATAACGTGAGCGGAAAGACCTTCTTCCGTGGGCTGGAAGTGAAAGACTACGCGCCGGAATCCTTCACCGGGATAATGAACGTGTTGCTGTATGCACCGTGTGACTATGTGATCACCCAGTCTTTTACCTGTATGGCGAAAGATGAAGCGCAAAAGCACATCAAGCAGACGGCCAAGCGTTTACGCAGCACGGAAGATGATGCCATTTCGCAGCAGGAAGACTTATTTGTTGCCCTGGACATGTTGCAGGCCGGACACATTGCCTTTGGTAAATATCATTTTTCCCTGATGGTATCGGCACCCGGCACAGAACGGCTGATTAAAGACACCAACAGCCTGATCAACGCCTTCACCGATCTGGGTATCACCCCGACGCTCTCCACGTTGTCGCTGCCCGCTGCCTATCTGGCACAAATGCCAGGTGTGTACACGCTAAGGCCGCGACTTGTCCCCATCAGCAGCCAGAATTTTGCAGAACTGGCGTCATTCCATAACTTCTATACGGGGAAACGGGATAAGAACCCCTGGGGTGAAGCGCTTTGCGTTCTCAAAACCCCATCGGGCGGGGCGTATTACATGAACCTGCACAACTCAATGCTCAATAAGGATGATTTTAACGAGAAAAACCTGGGAAATACCAGCGTTATCGGCACAGCAGGTTCGGGTAAAACAATGCTGATGGCATTCATTCAGGTCATGATGCAAAAATACCGACAACCCCAGAGTTTTTCGCCGCAGGCTAAAACGCAGCGTCTTACTACCGTTTATTTTGATAAGGACAGGGGGGCAGAACTGAACGTACGGGCGTTGGGCGGCCAGTATTATAAGGTGAAAAGCGGTGAATCTACCGGCTGGGCTCCCTTCCGCCTTTCCCCGACTAAACGCAATCTGAACATGATCAAAAAGCTGATGCGCATACTCTGCACCCGCAACGGGCAAACCTTGTTCCCGCGCGACGAGCTGCGTCTTAGCCAGGCGGTGGATGCGGTCATGAAGGAGTTACCGGCTGAACACCGTGGGTTTGGTATTACCCGACTGCTGGAGAACCTCACCGAGCCGCCAACGAAGGAAGCGCAGGAAAACGGGTTACGCGTAAGATTGTCACAGTGGGCGCAGGGTGGCGAATACGGCTGGGTTTTCGATAATGACCTGGACACCTTTGATATTGGCGAATGCGACAATTTCGGCATCGATGGCACGGAATTTTTGGACGATGCTGACGTGTGTGCGCCGATTTCATTTTACCTGCTGTATCGCGTCACCAGCTTGCTCGACGGGAGACGGCTGGTGATCTTCATGGATGAATTCTGGAAATGGCTCAACGACCCGGTCTTTTCTGATTTCGCCTTTAACGTGCTGAAAGTCATCCGCAAACTGAATGGCCTGTTTATTCCTGGTACTCAGTCACCGGCGGAAATACTGATTAACCCGATATCTCCTGCCGTGGTGGAGCAGTGCGGCACGCAAATCTTTACGGCAAACCCGAAGGCTGACCGCAAAGACTATGTTGATGGTCTGAAAGTCGCCCCGGAGATCTTCGACATCATCAAGAACCTCGATCCGCTGTCACGCCAGTTCGTAATAGTGAAAAGCCCCCTGAAAAAGGGTGATTTACGCAACTTTGCAGCACTTGTCACCCTTGACCTGTCCGGGCTTGGTACTTACACAAAAGTGTTAAGTAGCAGCGCTGACAACCTCGAAATTTTTGATTCTGTGTTTCAGGACGGCATGAAGCCGGACGACTGGCTAGAACGCTACCTGCAACTCGCTCTCTGAAAGGAAATAACATGAAAATGAAAACTCTGTCCGCCGCCTGTCTGGCGGGGGCTTTGCTGTGTCCATCACTGACAGCCTATGCCGGTATTCCTGTCATGGTTGATGCTGATCCGTTACGTCAGATTCAATACGCGACTGACGCCCAAAACTGGCTTAAAACGGTAGAACAGTATAAATCCCAGCTCAATGCCTACAAATCGCAACTGGCGACCGCGACCGGCGTACGCAACGTGCAGGACTTTTTGAGCCAGGCTAAGGGGCTGTCGAATGACCTTAAAAACCTGCAAAAAAACGGCATTTCACTCAACGACCTACTGACGAACTCCGGCGGGTCATACAGCAGCGCGCTAAACGGCCTGTACAGCAAGTACAAGATGTTTGACACCTGTGATGCTACGCAGACCCAAAGCTATGCTGATACCTGTAAACAAATCGTCATTAACCGGGCGGTGGCCGTCGAAGATACCACTGCGGTACAGGAGAAGATCAACAGTACGGTGAGTGATATTTCTACCCTTGTAAGTCGTATCGAAATGTCGCAAGACGCTAAAGAGTCACAGGATTTGGCGAACACCATAACGTCAAAAAGTGTACAGTTAAACGCGCTGACCACGCAGTGGGAAATGAGCGTGAAACAGTCGGAACTGCGTGATCAAATGCTGACATCGCAGCGACAAAAAGCCCACCGGCAGCAACAACTGAGTGCGCCGGTAGCTGATTTAAACAACTTATGACAAGGATTTTTCATATGACGATTAATAACCGCACTATTTTATCTTCCCTGCTTGTTTTAAGCCTTTTTGCTTTAGGTGGTTGTGAAGAAAAGAAAACTGAGGAGTGGTATATGGCTCATCATGACGAATTACTAAAAGACTATGCCGATTGTTTGAAAACCAAAACATTCAGCAGTGAGCGATGCATTCCTGTAGTGAATGCAAAAAAGAGATCTATCAATGAACCTGACATTGCAGCAGGAATAAAAAAAATCCAAATGGAGTACATGCAAAGTAAAATAACCCCGGAGAATAACAAATCATGAGTAGCGAAGGCATTTTCACAGGAATGGATGCCGCGGTAATGAATGGTTTGAATAGTGTTATACAGGGGCAAATGTCCCTGTATTCAACAATGATGGCAGGGCTAGTTACCGGCTCTGCCACTCTGTACATTCTTTGGCGTGGTTATCAGACACTGGCGGGTAAGCTGCATACCCCGGTAGAGGACGTAGCGTGGGATTTGGCGCGGATGGGGATCATCCTGGCATTTGTCACTAATGCTGATGGTTATCTGGACGCGTCTGTTGCCGCCATTAATGGTTTAAAAGACGGACTAAGCGGAAGTGAAAATGTTTGGGTTTTATTGGATACTCTTTGGGGTAAAGCACAAATATTAGGGGAGAAACTTTTTAACCTCGATGATTCCACTTACGTGCAACTCAATGGCGGCATTGCAGAGCTATTGGTCTGGGGGGGGACAATAGTGACTTTGGTTATTGCCACTATTGTGAATATGGGAGCTGAAATAATGTTGTTGTTAATGACAACGACGGCACCCATATTTATTTTTTGCCTGATATACAGTTTTCTCCGCCCGATGTTCAATAACTGGCTCCAGGTAATTTTTACCGCGATCCTAACGCTCATGTTCTCGGCTTTATCTCTACGGATTGCGATTCAGTATTTAAGTAGTGTACTGGATAAAGCAAGTAGCGGAGCTGATGTAAACAACATCGTGACGCTGGCGGCACAAAGCTGTCTCGCAGGTATCGGTGCCGGGTTCGTGGTCTGGTTATCGGCAAAAATTGCCGGTTCACTGGCAGGGGCTAGCGTACAGGGTGTGGTACAGGGCGCGGCTAAAATGGGGCTAATGGCAGGCGGCGGCGCA
The DNA here is from genome assembly GCF_001756855.1 of Candidatus Erwinia dacicola. Classification (GTDB taxonomy): domain Bacteria; phylum Pseudomonadota; class Gammaproteobacteria; order Enterobacterales; family Enterobacteriaceae; genus Erwinia; species Erwinia dacicola. The sequence goes on from NZ_MAYS01000415.1 coordinate 6,434, forward strand.
GCGAAAAAAGCCGCAAGTACCGTAGGAAAGCCCGTGGGGAATGCTTTAGGCAGTATTGGCGATAAGGCAGCGAATAACCTCAAAGGCTCATCGGCCAGTAATGCCAAAGCATCGGCAAAAGCCGCAGTGGAGAAAATGAAAGCCCAAAATTAGCAGATATCCCGCCACACCTGTTCCCATCGCAAGACTCATTACTTTTTAATCCTTTCAGGAACCTAAACCATGAAACGCTTCATCATATTTATGATGTTGTGCACCCTTGCGGGCTGCGCACAGCAAAGCCATTTCCCGCCGGATGTTTCCGGCGACCTTCAACCCGTTAATTCCGCTTCCGTTATGCAGGAGGTGAATAATGTCTGAATTACAAAAAACGCTGAATACCTCGCAGTCGTTTGAAAAAGTGATGCTGACACGCGATGCGCGGGCTAAAAAACTCGCCTTTGTTATCGCCGCCGTCGCCACGGTATTTGCCTTACTTTCCGTTGTGGCCGTCATTGTCATGCTTCCGCTAAAACACACGGAAGTCGAGCTTTACACCGTAGACAGCCACAGCGGGCGGGCGGAATACGTCACCCGAGTGAAAGAAAAAGACATTTCTACCGAGGAGGCAATGGCTAAAGCCTTCGCCGCCAATTACGCCACGCTCCGGGAGGGATACAACTATTTCGCCCTGCAAAGCAATTACGACACGGTGCAGCTCTTTAACAGCGGACAGGTCAACGCGGACTATCTTGCCTGGTTCGCCGGACAGGATGCCCCCGACAAGGTTTATCAGAACGCGGCTAACGTGGTGGAAACTGAGGTCATTTCCAACATCATCAGCCAGGCTACCGCGCCCGATATGCTGGCAACCCTCCGACTGAAAAAAACCATCCGACACGTTGTAGACGGCGCGACGCGCGTCGAATTCTGGAACGTTCGTCTGACATACCACTATGTGCCACACAAGGCGCTGACCGACGCACAGCGTGAGAGTAATCCGCTGGGCTTCATCGTCACCAGTTACCAGCGTGACAAAGAACTGAGGAAAGAATAATGCGTAATCTATTCGTCATTCTCACTTTGATGCTCTGCTCATCGGCGTGGGGAGCCGCAACCCCACAGGGTAGCCGGTACGACAGCCGTATGCAGCAGGTGGCGTACAACGTGCAAAACAGCACGGTGATCAACACCCGCGCCGGCTACGTCACCACGCTGGTATTTGCCGATGATGAGGCGGTGATCAGCACCGAAGTCGGCTTTATTAAAGGATGGGCGGTAACAAAGGAGGCGAACCGCGTCTATATTCGCCCAGCTCCCATCACGCAGCCGGTGACGGATGCGGACGGCTCAACCGTCCAGCAGGCATTTTTACCCGAGTCGAAAGACTGGAAAACCAACCTGTTTGTCACCACGTCGGCACACTTCTACAGCCTGGAGCTTAACGTGCTCGATGAAGGCGCACCGGCAAGCAGTCTGGCGTTTGTTGTGACCTGGAATTATCCCGATGCCAGTCGCAAGGCCAACATGGAAGCCGTTAAAGCGCGGCAAAAGGAGCTGACGGAGGCGCAGGAAAAAAGCCGCATCGCCAAAGCGTTTAATGCCGCCACTACACCGCGAAACTGGAACTATGCGCAGCGTGTGAAGCAGGGCAGTGAAATGGCTATACCGGACTTTGCCTATGACGATGGCCGCTTCACTTACCTGGGCTTTTCACCGCTGAAAAAGATCCCGAGTCCCTTCCTGCTCGTCAACGGCAAAGAACAAACGACCATCCCGTCGTTCTCGCAACAGGGCAACTATCGCGTGATGGTCGTTCACTCGCTGGCTCCAAAGCTGGTCTTACGCTACGGCGACGCCGTGGTGGGCATTGTTAATCAGGGATTTGGTCTGGCAACGGTCAGCAACGGCAGCACCGTTTCACCGGCGGTTAAACTGGAGGAAAAACCATGACGGATACGCAAAACCCAACGCCTCTCGATGGGAGCGAAAGCCCCGTACCCGAGAGAGAAAAAACGGTGGCCGAGCTGGAAGTTGAAGCACGCGAACGGGCGCAGGCACAGCGTAAAGAGTCTGCACCGGTGGAGGACGTTAAACCCGACCAACCCGAGGTAAACAGCCTCAAAAAGCGCGGTAAAAACCGTCTTATGACGCTGGGAATACTGCTTCTGGCGGCGCTTATCGTATTAGCCTGGATGGGTGACTGGGCTTATAACCATTTCATGAGCGCCCCCGCTCCCAAGGCTGAACAGGCAAAAGCGGCACCGGATGATGTCAGTTACGGACGGAAACGCCAGGGCATGGGGATGGCTGAAAACCCGCTGGGGTTGCAGGACACCGCGTCAACCGATACCAAAACAAACCTTCCTCGCCCCGCCGCTCCGGCAGTTTCATTTAACAAGTCGATGGCTCTGGCGGCGATGTCCAGCACGCAAAGCAGCGGCCAAACCGCCACGGTTTCGCGCACGGCTGAACGCAGTACCACAGAGCACAGCGTATCTCCCGCGACCGCGCAGCCTTATACACCCTGCACGGTGACGCTGGTCATGGATGCCAGCGGAAAGCTGGCCTGTCCTGTCGGAGCGGAGGCATCACCTGGTGTGGCACCGGCAGTTTCCACAGTAACCGGCGTACAACGTATGCGGCTTGACCCGGATTTGTATATTCCGGTCGATACCTATATTCCCTGTACGCTTCAAAGCCGCTTTGTGTCCGACGTTGCCGGGCGTATTTCCTGCCTGATATCTGAGGACGTTTACAGCGAAAGCACCCATGTACGGCTGATACCCGCAGGCACCCGCGCCCGTGGCGTCTACAAGACCGGCACACTCAATCACGGCCAGGCGAGGATGTTCGTGATGTGGACGGAACTCAGAACCCCGGACAGGCTAAAAATCCCGATGGTTGATTCTCAGGTCGTAGGCCAGCTCGGTGAGGCCGGTATTGATGGCTGGATCGACACGCATTTCTGGGAGCGTTTCGGCAACGCAATGATGCTCAGTACCGTGCAGGACGTCGCAGCAGCGGCGGCAAGTTCCGCCCCGTCGAAAGACCGCAATACCGATTACACGGAAAATTCACGCGCTGCCGCCGCTGAAATGGCAAAAACGGCGCTGGATAACAGCATCAATATCCCGCCAACCATCTACAAAAATCAGGGCGATATCATCGGCATCATGACCGGTTCAGACATCGATTTTTCAGGCGTCTACAGCCTGAAACTCAAATAAGGAGGGCATTATGGGCGTCAGTAACATTTCACTCGACCAGCATAAACAACGCATGTTCGGGGATTTTCTTCACCTCGATGGCCTGACCGAAATCGCGGTAAACCGTCCCGGAGAGCTGTTTACCAAAATTCGCGGGGTGTGGCAAAAACACCCCGTTCCGCTCACGCTGGCACAGTGTCAGACGTTTGCCACCGCGCTTGCCAACTATCAGGGCGACCATATTGATGATACGTCGCCGGTGCTGTCCGCCACGCTCGAATCTGGCGAACGTTGCCAGGTGGTGATGCCTCCGGCTTGTGAGCGAGATACGGTGTCGATCACTATCCGCAAGCCTTCCCTGATACAAATTCCCCACCAGTCCTATATCGACGGCGGCTTTTACGACCGGGTCACGGGTAAGGAGAAAACAGCAAGCCATGATGACGAACTTTTACGTTTATACAATGCCGGAGCTATTCCCGCTTTTATGGAGAAGTGTGTCGAATATGGCAAGACCATCATCATCGTGGGCGGTACGGGGTCGGGGAAAACAACCTACCTGAAAACGATGATCGGGTATATCCCCGTTAACCTGCGACTGGTGACTATCGAGGACAACCCGGAGACGCGCTTTTACGGCCATGAAAATTACGTGCATCTTTTTTACCCCGCCGATGCGGGAGAAAAAGCCATTGTGATCCCGGCCAGTCTGGTACGGGCAAACTACCGCATGAACCCTGACCGTATTTTACTGGCCGAGGTGCGCGGAGGTGAAGCCTGGGACTGTCTGAAAATCATCGGCTCGGGGCATGAAGGGCTGATCACTTCTCTGCACGCCGGTAGCCCGGAAGAGGCCATTAACGGGCTGGCGGAACGCTGTTATCAAAACATGGAATGCCAGAACATCCCCTATTCGGTACTGCTGCGTAAGGTATTGAACAGCATTGATGTCATCGCTAGCATTGACGTGAGCGGCGATATTCGCCGCATGGGTGATATTTACTTTAAGCCGGTGCATCGCGCCGGTGTGATGGAGAATTTCAGGAATGAAACATTTTAAACCCCTGGTTGTACTCAGTGCATTGCTGGTACTCGCGGGCTGTTCATCCCCGCCCGAACCGGCAGCCGTCGAGTGGGATAAGCCTCTTTCGCCGACCAACGGCACATTGCCTTTATGGCAGGAAAACACGGTTGTTACACCGTCGCCGGTCGTGTCCGGGCAGTGGTCGAGAGTGATCACCGATTTTCAGGATGAAGGGCAGATTTGGACGCCTGATGTCTGGTATGCCGTTGCTCATTCCCCACACGTTGCCGTCTCTGCGCCGGATGCGACCGCGTTCTTTGCTGCTAAAGTCTGGTTGAGACAACACGGTACACAAGGGCTTATCTCTTATCTTCCAAAAACTCACTGCCTGACCTGCAACACCACCGATATTTATTTTTCCCGATAACGGCGGTGAGACAGATTTTTAATCTGTTTTTCCGGCGTTGAACAACCAGAGGGCGTTAGCCGTCTTTTGTTTGTCTCAAAATCACCTCAAGGAATAAAACGTTATGAAAAAAACCGCAATCGCGGCGGCACTCCTGTGCCTGACCGCTGGCTTTTCTGCGCCTTCATTTGCTGCTGACCCGTGCGAGGTCGTCCTGTGTATGTTCGGCAAAGTAACCGGTAATAGCGGCGGCAGTGAATGCAGCAGTGCCGAAAAAGCCTTTTTCAGCATTAATTCTTTTAAGAAGAAAGGCCGGTTTGATCCATCGAAGACATCAAACATGCGTAAAGCGCTTTTGGGGGAATGCAAAGCCGCAGACCCGGCAGCTATAGCCAAAATCATCAGTCAATTCGGGCGAATCAGGGGGTAATCATGAGACTTTTTATCGCAGAAAAGAAAGGATTGGGTGAAGTGATCGCCCTTGCCCTGGGCAACGGTGTAAACCGTGGCGGTTATATCGAATGTGGCACCGACGTGGTGACGTGGGGATCAGGCCACCTGCTCGAGCTGGTCAAGCCTGAAAGTCATAATCCCGCTTATGAAAAATGGAACGAGGCTGATTTACCGCTGAAACTGCGCCCGCACCGCTACCAGCCGATTGAGCGCACCGCAGGCCAGTTTAAAACGGTGGCGGCGCTGATTGAGAAGGCGAGTGAGATTGTTCACGCTGGCGATCCCGACGCCGAAGGCCAGCTTTTAATTGATGAATTTTTGACGTACACCGGCACGAAAAAACCGGTGAAGCGCGTCCTCATCAATGACCTGAACACGGAGAAAGCGCGACAGGCGCTGACGCAATTACGCGACAACAGCGAGTTTTACGGATTATCCCAAAGCGCATTAGCGAGAAGCGTTGGCGATCAACTCTTTGGCTTCAATATGACCCGTGGTTACACCCTCGCCGCCCGTAAAAAAGGCGGCAAAGATGTGTTATCGGTTGGTCGGGTACAAACACCGATACTGGGTCTGATCGTTCACCGTTATGAAGCCTTCAAAAACCATGCGGCAGCGTTTTATTACGCTGTCAGCGCCGGTTTTATGATTAACGGTTGTGACCTGACCCGTTGCGACGGAGGCGAGATACCGGCGCGATTTTCCGTACCAGACGATGCCCCTACGGACGATAAGAAACGCATTATCGATAAGCACTACGCTGATAATATTGCCAGTACGACACAGTACCAACCCGCCACTGTGACACAGGCACAGACTGAACCTAAAACCTCACCGGCACCGCTGCCCTTCTCGCTATTAGATTTGCAGGTTCACATGAGCCGTGAGCACGGTCTGCCCGCTGAAAAAACGCTGGCCGTGACGCAATCGCTGCGCGATAACTTTAAGGCGATCACCTATAACCGCTCAGATTGTCGATACCTGAATAACGAACAGTTTAATGATGCGCCTCAGACTATCGCGGCGGTGAGTGCAGCATTAAACGGCACATTTCCCCCGCAAGTTCTGGCCGACCTCGACAGCAACAGAAAAGGCCGTGCCTTTAATGAAGGTAAAGTCGGAGCGCATACCGCGATTATCCCGACCGGCACCGCGCCCGATACAGCAAAAATGAGTCAGGACGAACGCGCGGTATACACCGCGATTGCCACGCAGTACCTGGCTCAATTCTTACCGGAAAAAACGTATCTGGCGGCCAGCGTCAGTTTTTGCGCAGCGGGCAACACCTTCACGGCCAGTGCCAGGAAAACAACCGGGATGGGCTGGACGGCGCTTTTACAAGAGAGCGACGGCGACGCTGAAAGCGGCGACGGCGAGAATGAGCCGGGGAAAGATAAAGGCGATGGCTTATTTTCCATATTAACGACACTTAGCGTGAACGATGCCGGAACCTGTCAAACCGTCACTGTCAAAGCGGAGAAAACCAAACCACTGCCACTGTATACCGAAGCCACGCTGTTACGTGATTTACAGCGCGTGGCAAAATATGTGAAAGACCCGCGTATTAAAGCTTTATTAGTCAGCCGGGATAAAGACACTGAGGGGGAAAATGGCGGGATCGGCACACCGGCAACCCGCGCCGAAATGTTAAAAACCTTACTAAACCGCAACTTTTATACCGTGGAAAAAAAGAAGCTTATCCCCACGGAATTAGGCATCAGCTTTATTCATACCCTGCCCTCCATCGCTACCGAACCCGATATGACCGCACTCTGGCACGAGCAGCAACAGCAGATCGAAAAGGGGAAAATGACCTGCGATGCGTTTTTAGACGAGCTGGAAATATTTATTGCAGAGCAGCTTCAACACGTCGATGTCAGCGCAGTCAACGTGACGGCCAGCGATAAAGAAAAAAGTGAAAAGAGCCAGTTTGAGCGATTAAACGCGCCCTGCCCATCCTGCGCCAGCAGCATCATTGTGACCCCTAAAATATTCCGCTGTACTCAGTGCGACTTTAAAATCTGGCCAACAATGGCGGGTAAAAACCTGACCAAAAATCAGGTTGAAACGATCATCAGCAAGGGCAAAAGCGCAGAGATAAAAGGCTTTACCAGCAAAGCGGGTAAACCGTTCTCGGCGTTCGTGGTGCTAAAAGACAAAGCCACCGGACAAACGGCGTTTGAGTTTCCCCCACGTAAATAAGCCTTTCACCTATATGGCAGCGTAATGCCGCCACACTCCATTAACTTAGGTAACTTTCATTATGTCAGACATTAAATATCAGGATGTTTACACCTATCTATCCTCTGGCCGCAACATGAACCAGTTTATTAAACGGTGCGACTACGCGCTATTAACCGACCTGCAAAACAAACTTGAGGTGCATATCAGCGAGTGGGAGGCGCAGCAGGAAAAAGAACAAGAAACCATACAATTACGCGACGAGAAGCGCCGCGAATTGTTAGCACTGATTGTCAGCGAGGGTTTTTCACCCGAGGAATTAATAACCACAGCGACGATAAAAACAAAATCCCGCCGCCGGATGAAATATCAGTACAGAGAAGGTGACGCCATCAAAAAATGGTCTGGTGTTGGTCGGGTTCCGCGCTCAATTCAGGAACGGTTAAATTCAGGTGCAACGTTGGATGACTTTTTAATTGCAGAGGAAATCAAAAATGAAAACCAGAATAAAACACCCCACAATTAAAGATGCTGTATATATAGCAGAGTCTGTTATTTCAAGAATGGAACATAGCGCTGGGCGACGCTGTGGTTTATACGATACCTTATACGACCAGTTTCTTTCCGAGGAAATACATGAATTCGCTGATAGTCTGAATGACGATGAACGGAATAAGTTTATAGAAATCGCCTCCGCACTACATCCACACCTAAAAGAATACAACTCATGTAAGACAAAAAGTATATTAAACAAAGTCCGCGAAGAGGAAATGTGACGTTATTTTTTAATCGTTCAATTTTGGAAAATTGCTAACGATGGTTTTAACTTATCGTTCAATTCAGAATGAATTGTTAACGGAAAGTGGATTGAGGCAGCTAAATTCAATTTTGAAAAAATTGTTAATTTGGCGTCGCCGAAACCACTAACGAGCGTTCACCCCCAGTGAACCGAGTTAGTTGGGGGGAGCCGAATAAATTTTGCCGCCCCAGCGAGCAAAAAGCTATCGCCCACGATAGCGGTTTATTTGGGGGGCATCGCCCCGCAAACCGTCCAAGCTTAGGAGCATTATTCGAGGAACGAGAATAATACGACTTTGCGCGTGACCACCCCCGTTACGAGTAGTGATTTCCGATATTTTGAGACGAAGGCGAAAAAATAGAGGTCAAAATCACTTCGTAAGGGGGGTGGTCACGCGCAGCGTGGACGGTTTGCCGCACTTGACCTTTGGGGGTTTTGGCGTGGCGTCCAGCCGCGACATTACCCCCTTGTCTCATGAAATAAGGGCGTCCAGCCCGCATAGAATGGGACATGCCTTTGTTGAGGGGACTCTAGCCCCCTCAGCATGCCCGCCTGCGGGCACAGTTTTAACGCTCTCAGATCCCCATGCAACTCGGTGAATCCACTCGGTG
>NZ_MAYS01000416.1 GCF_001756855.1 Candidatus Erwinia dacicola
AGCGGCCACGCGCTCAAGGATATAGGGTTTGAACGGGTCAAGCTTGCAGGGTCTGGGTGCGCGAGGCTTGTAGCGGATATCCGCTACGGGCAGCGGGCTAGATATATCTGCGAACGGTCTCACGAGAGCATGAAAGCTGGCGCGCGATGGCGCGTATCGACATGCCCTGACGGTGTAAAACACTCATCTCCACTCTGGTCTCCAATATCATCATTGTCAGTGCCTTAAAACTGCCATTTTTACCCTGGGTGGGGCCGATTTAGATCGGCAGGTGGGCCAGTTTTACATCGGTAGCGACAGGAAAACTTGGTTCAATTGCAGCAATTGGTTTCTACCCCGCATTTTTCCGTTAAAATACACTCGAAATAATTCGAGTTGCAGGAAGGCGGCAAGACCGCGAATACTCAGGAGTATAGTTAACTATGTGACTGGGGCGAGTGGGTGCAGCCAACGCACCTGCAGCTTGAAGTATTACGAGAAGTCTCGTTTTCATTTCAGACCATGCATGTAATTCAAGGAATAACAATGAGGCAAGATAAGCCCGGCGTACTGTTGGTCAACTTAGGCACGCCTGATGCCCCGACTACCCCAGCCGTAAAACGTTACCTTAAGCAATTCCTCAGCGACAAGCGCGTGGTTGATTCTCCGCGCTGGCTATGGTGGCCGATTCTCAATCTCGCTATTTTGCCGCTTCGCTCACCGCGCGTATCAAAGCTGTATGCTTCAGTATGGATGGACGAAGGTTCACCGCTGATGGTGTATAGCCAGCGCCAGCAGGTGGCACTGGCGGCCCGGTTAGATATGCCGGTGGCGCTGGGTATGAGCTACGGCAATCCGAGCCTGAAAAGCGCCATCGACAGCCTGATGGAACAGGGCGTTAACCGCCTGATCGTACTGCCGCTGTATCCGCAATTTTCCTGCTCTACCGTTGCCGCAGTGTGGGACGGGATCACCAGCGTGTTTGCCGGTTACCGCAGCCTGCCGTCGGTAAATTTTATCCGCGATTATGCTGAGCACCCGGCCTATATCGCCGCGCTGAAAGCCTCGGTTGAGCGTTCGTTTGCCCAGCACGGCAAGCCGGATCTACTGGTGAGCTCGTTCCACGGCATCCCACAGCGCTTTGCTAATGAGGGTGATGACTACCCGCTGCGCTGCCACGACACCTTTGAGGAACTTAAAACCTCGCTCGGTCTCAGCAGCAGCGAAGCGATGCTCACTTTCCAGTCGCGCTTTGGCCGCGAGCCGTGGTTAATGCCCTACACCGATGAGACGATGAAGTCCCTGCCGGCGAAAGGCGTGAACCATGTGCAGATCATGAGCCCGGGCTTCTCGTCTGACTGCTTGGAAACGCTGGAGGAGATCAACGGCGAGAACCGCGAAATCTTCCTGCACGCGGGCGGCACGCGCTTTGAGTACATCCCGGCACTGAATGATGATGAAGCCCACATTACCATGATGATGGAACTAGTGAATCAGTATCGCTAACACTATGGGGCGGTAACGCCCCACAGCGATCGTCTCAGATCCCATTCATGTTATCATTGCGCTCTTATCACCTGCCCGTAGCCCGCAAATATGGAATTCCCCGGTCAGCGCACTCGAACCGCTGTTGCAGCCGGTTAATGATGCAGCCAACAGCTGGATCGTCGGTATCGATCAGATCCTAGTGGATATTGAAGCCAAAGTGGACGACGAGTTTGTGGCCCGTTACGGCCTGAGCTTCGGTTGCTCGCTGGTCATTGAAGATGACGTGGCGGAAGCGCTGTATGCTGAACTGCACCGCGAAAACTTGATCACCCATCAGTTCGGCGGCGGCACGGTTGGTAACACCCTGCATAACTACTCGGTACTGGCGGATGACCGTTCGGTCCTGCTCGGCGTGATGTGTAAAAACGGCTTTGTTGAATA
>NZ_MAYS01000417.1 GCF_001756855.1 Candidatus Erwinia dacicola
ATCTTTGCAACAGTGCCATTCTAAGCGGAGCAGGAAATCATGCGAATTTAATTGTAGAGCGCCGGTTAACTGAAATTATTTAATACCGTTAATGCCTTAAATTGAATAGCGAAAAAAGGGCCGACAATGTCGGCCCTCATGGAATCGCGGTTATTACGCTTAGCGCTTCATCACTTGGTCATATGTCCCACCTTCAGCGAAGTGGGTCTTCTGTGCCTGCGTCCAGCCGCCAAACTTATCATCAATGGTAAACAGTTTCACCGGCGGGAAGGTGCTGGCATATTTCTTTGCCACGGCGGCATCGCGCGGACGGTAGAAGTTTTGCGCGGCGATATCCTGCCCTTCAGTGGAGTAGAGGTATTTCAGGTAGGCGTCGGCCATTTTACACGTATTGCGCTCATCCACCACTTTATCGACCACGGAAACGGTCGGCTCTGCGAGGATCGATTCGCTTGGCGTAACGATTTCAAACTGGTCTTTGCCGAGCTTGTTGACGGCCAGATAGGCTTCGTTTTCCCATGCAATCAGCACGTCGCCAATGCCGCGTTCAACGAAGGTATTGGTTGCGCCGCGCGCGCCGGAATCTTGCACTTCCACGTTTTTAAACAGTGCGTTGACGTAATCCTGTGCTTTCGCTTGGTCGCCTTTGTTCTGATCCAGTGCCCAGCCCCAAGCCGCCAGATAGTTCCAGCGTGCGCCGCCAGAAGTTTTCGGGTTCGGGGTAATGACCGACACGCCAGGTTTGATTAAATCTGGCCAGTCGTGAATTTGTTCCGGGTTACCTTTGCGCACTAGGAAAACAATGGTGGAGGTGTAAGGCGCGGAGTTATCCGGCAGGCGTTTGATCCAGTTTTTATCAATGCGGCCGCGTTCGGCAATTGCATCCACGTCGGAGGCCAGCGCCAGCGTCACCACATCGGCCTTAATACCGTTGATGACCGAGGTCGCCTGCTTACCTGAACCGCCGTGCGACTGGCGGATCACCACATTGTCGCCGGTTTCCTGCTTGTAGTGCGCGCTAAAGGCTTTGTTGTACTGCTCGTAAATCTCACGGGTCGGATCGTACGACACGTTCAGCAGCTGAATATCCTTCGCCAGCATGCTGGTTGAGGCCAGTAACAGGGTAATTCCTACACTCCACTTATTCATTGCACGCACTCCCCAAAATTTTTATGTGCGTGAAGCGTGACACAAAGCGAAGTATGAATTAAAGAATTAAAAATTAGCTATAATAACTATATGAAATAACGCTACGTGTAAAAAACCACCTGCATAGCAGGTGGCATTGATAACGCCCCGTAGGGGCGTACTAAGTCCAGACTTTGAGAGCCTTCTCTTCACACCTCTTTTAGTGGAAGCTGGCTCTCTTCAACTTCATGCTTTTCCTGATACTTCACGTACTTTCTTATCATTTCTTCATTGTATACCTACGGTATCTACGCAGTAACCCCGTGCCCAAAAGTGATTTCCCCACAGCTTGTTCTTCCGCAGGTAGGAAAATTTGCTAAACAGTCTAAGGGCTGTTTTACCTTTCAAATGACCGATCACATGTGAAATAGAAAGACGTGGCGGGACTGTAGTGGCACACTGATACTGGCCACCTGATCGGAAGGTGATATTCTCACCTTCCCAACACCACAGGTGACCCAATGGCTAAACATTTCACGCCAGAATTTAAGCTCGAAGCGGCGAAGTTAGTTGTCGACCACGGCTATACCTACGTTAAGGCCGCAGAGGCAGTTAACGTAAGCCATTCGGCTATCCCCCGTTGGGTGAATAAGCTGCGACTTGAGCGCCAGGGGAAAACGCCCGCCGGGCTTCCTCTGACGCCAGAACAGCTCGAGCTGCGTGAGGCGAGGAAGAAAGGCGAGGAAGAAAATACAACGCCTTGAAATGGAGAACGAAATCCTAAAAAAGGCTACGGCGCTCTTA
>NZ_MAYS01000418.1 GCF_001756855.1 Candidatus Erwinia dacicola
GTCCTAAGACTCTACCGTAAGTTTTTATATTTTATGCTGTTCAAACTGCTGCGACAGCAGGCGCGCAACCTTGCTGAACAGCGCCATCAGCAGCACGCCGGATGTTGGGCGACCGAGTCGGTGTACGGTGAAAACGTGCTGGCCAATCTGGTCGCGTACGGTCTGCATGACAAACACAGTTTCATGGCGGTCGAGCCAGCTACGGTGCACTAGCCAGCCCGAGGGTTTATTTACTGCGACCAGCCACTCATCCTGATAAATAATCTCCAGCATTAGTTTGGCGACTCGAACAGCTGATCGAACGCGTTTAAGCAGTGCAGCAGCGCCGAGCGCCGCGGGATTTCGCCCTCCAGCCAGACTTCATAGTATGGGGCGATGACCAGCGCGACGGGCAGAAGTGCAGCTGCATCCAGCAGGGTTTGCATACATGGCAGGAATACCCACTGCAGCCACTGCAGCGGCGTCATGGTATCGAGGCAAAAAGGCTTAGTGCTGGTAAAAGCTTCGCTGTTAGGCGCAACGGATTGCCATAGCCCCGCCTGTTTAAGCAACGATTCAATCGCCAGTAATCGTTCCTGAATCTGTTGTTTACGGCTCATAGGGATCTTCCACTGTGGATAAGGGCGCAGAGCATACCATTCACACGCTGCTCAGTGAAAAGTATGCACGAAAAAAAGGGGGACTGTGTTAACAGTGCCCCCCGGTTCGTTTGCAGCTTTCCAGCTACCTTTATGCTCCCTGCTCTTCCTTGAAAACTGTTCCTGTGCTCTCCTGAGCAAACATCGTCCTGATGTTATCCGTTCACTTCCCTGATAGCCGTCATCCTATACGGTTCACATTCTCCTTCCTAGAGGTGTCCATTGCCTCATCCTGAGGTTTCCCTGTTTCCCTGCTTCAATCCCGAAGCCTATCCCTGCATCATCATTCTGATGATGGGTCCAACTCATTATTCCATGAACTCCATGAACACGTCACTCCTTGACGTTAATTCTGTTCCTGAGCGCCGTTCAGATTGAGTTGATTTTGCCTGATTATTATAAGCAAACAAGATACTTCTCACGGCTTTTTGTGGCATAAGCTTAGGATTATTCGCAATAATCTGGCTAACTTGATGATATACAATATTTTTACAATTGCATGTTAGAAGGCATTAAGTTCATTCGTAGCGATGTCTCACAACCTTTGTGAGACATCTCGCACGTGACGGGCAGAGAAAAGCGCATTACAGGTCACTAAGCGGCTGTAAATGAATAAGAAAATTCTGAAGAGACGGGGCAACAACCTGACGTTTTTGCGGGCCCAACTGCTCAAGGATCACTTTGCCGCTCAAATTGCACACCGACACAACTTCCAGCTCAGAGTCTGTCGTGGCGATAAACAAAGTTGGGGAGTGCTTCAGCCGGCGCTTCATTACCAAATGACCAATTAAGTTCTCCTGCACGCGCTGAAAATCTTCTTCACTCCGGACCTGTACAAGAGACACGTGTTGCCCAGAAAAAGTTCCCGACATATCAGCGGCAAATTGTGCGGTATAGAACGCAGCAACGGCAGACTGCAGCTGAATATCCAGCGCACGCTCTACAGCATCAAGGTTTTGCGCCAAGGTGAACGGCTGCGGCTGCCACCAAACGGCATCGTCATGTAGCCACGACGCAAGGTGATGGGATGCCGTGCAGCTCCTCGCTGGCGGGAAGGTGACCGCTCTCCTGCTGCCAGAGGTCACAGTAGCGTTGGCTAAAATCGCGTAATGCATGGGCGGTTTTTTCAATCATTTTTTTTCACTCTTAGCTGGCTGGGTTACACTTGCAGGCCATTGTAGCCTGAATGCTAATCAGGCTGACGAATTCTCATCTCGCCTGTACCGACAGGCGCAATAAGGTATCAGAATGTCTTCATACGACCATCATCAGGCACTGGAAGACCTGACACTGGGGAAACCCACACAATACCACGACAGCTATCAGCCTGCGCTGCTACAAGCGGTGCCGCGTAGCCTGAATCGTGAACCGCTGGGGCTCTACCAGGATACCCTGCCATTCACCGGAGCCGATATCTGGACGCTGTACGAGCTCTCTTGGCTCAACAGCAAAGGGCTACCGCAGGTGGCGGTGGGTGAAGTGGTGCTGGATGCCGATAGCGTGAACCTGATCGAGTCGAAAAGCTTTAAGCTTTACCTCAATAGCTTTAACCAGACCAAATTTGCCGACTGGGGCGAAGTGCGGCAGACGCTGGAGCGCGATCTCAGTGCCTGCGCCGAAGGCAAGGTCAGCGTGGCTCTGTTCCGCCTGCAGGAAATTGAAGGGCAGCCACTTGGCCATTTCGACGGGACCTGTATTGATGAGCAGGACATTGTAATTAATGACTATCAGTTCAATGCTGACTACCTGCGCAACGCTGCCGATGGGAAGATCGTTGAAGAACAGCTGGTGAGCCATTTGCTAAAATCTAACTGCCTGATCACCAATCAGCCCGACTGGGGTTCCGTGCAGATAAGCTATCGCGGCTCGCGCATTCAGCGGGCAGTCCTGCTGCGTTATCTGGTCTCATTCCGCCATCACAATGAGTTTCACGAGCAGTGCGTAGAGCGTATTTTTAGCGATATTCTGCGCTACTGCCAGCCGGAAAGCCTGAGCATTTATGCGCGCTACACGCGCCGCGGCGGGCTGGATATTAACCCGTGGCGCACTAATGTCCAATTTAAGCCGGGACGCTCGCGCCTAGTTCGCCAGTAATCTCCGGTTTATCTCTGTTAACCTGTTGTTAAATCAAAAGCAAAAGGCTAATCTGGACAAGGGCACCAGCACGCTAATCTAGGAAAATTTTGTCCCGTTGACCGCCATATCACGGGGTTACTGCACACCTAGGCGGGTGTAAAGGAGTTCACTTGATTATACATATCAGCCCTCTTGGCTCGATGGACCTGCTTTCACAACTGGAAGTCAACATGCTGAAGCGCACGGCCAGCAGTGGCCTCTACCAGCTGTTTCGTAACTGCTCACTCGCCGTGCTCAACTCCGGTAGTCAAACCGACAGCAGCCATGAGCTGCTTTCCTGTTTTGAAAGTTTTGATATCAACGTGCTGCGCCGTAAGCGCGGCGTCAAACTGGAGTTGATCAACCCGCCGGAAGAGGCGTTTGTTGATGACCGGATTATCCGTGCGCTGCAAGCTAACCTGTTTGCCGTGCTGCACGACATCCTCTTCGTAAACGGCCAGATCGATAAAGCCGGACGCTTCCAACGGCTGAAAATTGAAGATCTGTAGTGGCACACTGATACTGGCCACCTGATCGGAAGGTGATATTCTCACCTTCCCAACACCACAGGTGACCCAATGGCTAAACATTTCACGCCAGAATTTAAGCTCGAAGCGGCGAAGTTAGTTGTCGACCACGGCTATACCTACGTTAAGGCCGCAGAGGCAGTTAACGTAAGCCATTCGGCTATCCCCCGTTGGGTGAATAAGCTGCGACTTGAGCGCCAGGGGAAAACGCCCGCCGGGCTTCCTCTGACGCCAGAACAGCTCGAGCTGCGTGAGGCGAGGAAGAAAATACAACGCCTTGAAATGGAGAACGAAATCCTAAAAAAGGCTACGGCGCTCTTAATGTCGGACGCACTCAACGGTTCACGGTAGTCGACAGGCTAAGAGCGAGGTATCCGGTCGCTGCGTTGTGCCAGACTTTTG
>NZ_MAYS01000419.1 GCF_001756855.1 Candidatus Erwinia dacicola
AGTATTAGTTGACCGCTACAATTTGGGCTAAGGTTTGGAGCCAGCCATTCAGCGGAAAGAGTTGCAGTGTTGAGCCTGATCGCGACTTTAGCCAGTATCATCATGTGGTTAAGCGGCTTCTGCTTTGAAAACAAAGGAATACACTCTAAATATCAGGCAAATACGGTGAAGCACAGGCGAGTTGTTTCATTGTTAAAGCTGGCAGAAAATGTATTTCGACATTCCCTGCTCATATTGAAAACCCTGTCGCTGGACTCGGGACTGAAGAAATTACAGCAAAGGTATAACGATATGATTTTGGTTTACTAAATTTTCTGGGATCCATCAGTAGAACCCCCCCCCATTTTTAAAGTATAGCCTCTAATTTATCCGGGGTGATTCAATACAGCGCAGGAGAATTTTGAAGGTTGTCACAAAGTTGATATATAACCTACATTTTACTGTCATCAAACTGTCCTATTTTGCCTCCAGCAGCAATCATTAATTAGACAAACACGGCAACTGACCTGACTTATCAATCCTGTGGAGGGAACATGACACTGATGCACAACACACTAGCTAAATTCGCCGCAGTAACCCTTTCTCTGAGCGCTGTTTCTGCCATGGCAGCGACGAATCTGACCGGTGCTGGCGGGACTTTCCCTGCTCCTGTGTATAACAAATGGGCTACGGAGTACAACAAAGAAACAGGCAACCAGGTTAACTATCAGGGGATTGGTTCATCCGGCGGCGTGAAACAGATCATTGCTAAAACCGTAGATTTCGGTGCGTCAGATGCGCCGATGAAAGACGAAGATTTAGCAAAAAATGGCCTGTTCCAGTTTCCGACAGTTATTGGCGGCGTGGTACTGGCAGTTAATATTCCTGGTATTAAATCTGGCCAGCTGACGCTGGACGGCAAAACCGTCGGTGATATTTACCTCGGCACCATCAAAAAGTGGAACGACCCGGCGATCGTCAAGCTGAACCCGGGCGTGAAACTGCCAGACTCCAACATTAATGTGGTGCGCCGCGCTGACGGTTCAGGCACCTCATTCGTCTTTACCAGCTACCTGTCAAAAGTGAACAGCGACTGGAAAGGCAAAATTGGCACGGGCAGCACCGTGAACTGGCCAGTCGGTCTGGGTGGCAAGGGCAACGACGGCGTGGCCGCGTTTGTTCAGCGTCTGCCAGGATCAATCGGTTACGTTGAGTATGCTTACGCCAAGCAGAACAGCTTGGCGTATACCAAACTGATGGATGCCGATGGCAAAGCGGTCGAGCCAAGCCAGCAGAGCTTCAGCGATTCGGCTAAGGGTGCCGATTGGAGCAAATCGTTTGCCCAAGATCTGACTTTCCAGAAGGGCGACAACGCTTGGCCAATCACTTCAACCACTTTTATTCTGGTACACAAAGAGCAGGCTAACGCTGAGAAAGGCGCTACCGTGCTTAAGTTCTTTGACTGGGCCTACAAAAACGGTGGCAAAACCACGACCAGCCTAGACTACGCAACGCTGCCGGATTCTGTGGTTGAGCAGATCCGTGTCGCCTGGAAAGCCAACGTAAAAGACAGATCAGGCAAAGCACTGTACTAAGCTAAGTCAGTATTTGTAGGGGCTGGGAACCACCGGCCTGTACTCCGGGCGGCAGCGATGCCGCCCCGACAACTTCACTTTCGAGACTGCTATGGCTGCAACCAAGCCGATATTCAAAGCTCCCGGCAAGCAAGGTGACATCATCTTCGGCGCACTGGTCAAACTGGCTGCGCTGATTGTGCTGTTGCTGCTTGGCGGTATTATCGTTTCCTTGCTGTTCTCCTCATGGCCGAGCATCCAGAAATTTGGTTTCTCCTTCCTGTGGACAAAAGAGTGGGATGCCCCTAACGAACAATTTAGTGCTCTGGTACCGATCTATGGTACCGTCGTGACCTCGATTATTGGCCTGCTGATCGCTGTCCCGGTCAGTTTCGGCATCGCACTGTTCCTGACTGAACTGGCGTCCACTTGGCTGCGTCGCCCGCTAGGCGTGGCGATTGAACTGCTGGCAGCGATCCCCAGCATTGTCTACGGCATGTGGGGGCTATTTATCTTCGCTCCGCTGTTTGCCACTTACTTTCAGCAGCCGGTTGGCGATATGATGGCGAACATACCGATCGTCGGCGCGCTGTTCTCCGGTCCGGCGTTTGGAATCGGTATTCTGGCCGCAGGGATTATCCTCGCGATTATGATCATTCCTTACATTGCCTCGGTAATGCGCGACGTATTCGAGCAGACGCCGGTGATGATGAAAGAGTCCGCTTACGGCATGGGCTGCACCACTTGGGAAGTAATCTGGCGCGTGGTGCTGCCGTTCACCAAGAACGGGGTGATCGGCGGCGTCATGCTTGGCCTTGGGCGTGCACTGGGTGAAACCATGGCGGTGACCTTTATCATCGGTAACACCTACCAGCTCGACAGCGCGTCGCTGTTTATGCCGGGCAACAGCATTACCTCAGCGCTGGCTAACGAGTTCGCCGAAGCCGAATCCGGCGTGCATACCGCGGCGCTGATGGAGCTCGGTCTGATCCTGTTTGTGATTACCTTTATCGTGCTGGCCTGTTCAAAACTTATGATCATGCGCCTCGCGAAAAATGAAGGAGCGCGCTCATGACCACTATGGGGATGCAGGCTCGCGCTGAGCTGTTAGCCTCACGCTGCAAAATGCAGGCGTGGCGACGCATGAAGAATTTCATTGCTCTCACCCTGTCGCTGCTGACTATGGCCTTTGGCCTATTCTGGCTGGTGTGGATCCTGTTTGTTACCGTCACCCGCGGTATCGACGGCATGTCGCTGTCGTTGTTTACTGAAAACACCCCACCGCCGAACACGGCGGGTGGCGGGCTGGCTAACGCCCTCGCGGGCAGCGGCCTGCTGATCCTCTGGTCTACGGTATTTGGCACGCCGCTGGGCATTATGGCCGGTATCTACCTTGCCGAGTACGGGCGTAAATCTTGGCTGGCAGAGATCACCCGTTTCATTAACGATATTCTGCTCTCCGCGCCGTCTATCGTCATCGGTCTGTTCGTTTACACCATCGTGGTGGCGCAGATGCAGCACTTCTCCGGCTGGGCTGGCGTGGCCGCGCTGGCGCTGTTGCAGATCCCGATTGTGATCCGTACCACCGAGAACATGCTGAAACTGGTGCCGGATAGCCTGCGTGAAGCGGCCTACGCGCTGGGTACCCCGAAATGGAAGATGATTTCGGCAATCACCCTGAAAGCCTCGGTTTCCGGCATCCTCACCGGCGTGCTGCTGGCGATTGCCCGAATTGCCGGTGAGACCGCCCCACTGCTGTTTACCTCACTGTCGAACCAGTTTTGGAGCACCGACATGATGCAGCCGCTGGCGAACCTGCCGGTCACCATCTTTAAGTTCGCCATGAGCCCGTTTGCCGACTGGCAGAGCTTGGCTTGGGCGGGCGTGCTGATTATTACGCTGTGCGTACTGTTACTGAACATCCTGGCTCGTGTGATTTTCGCCAAGAGCAAACATTAATACTGTGCCGCGCGGCTTAAAGATGCAGACTAAGTGAGATAAAAATGATGAGTAATTCCGCCAAGATGATTCAGGTTAGTGATTTGAACTTCTATTACGGAAAATTCCATGCGCTGAAAAATATCAATCTGGATATCACGAAAAACCAAGTGACGGCATTTATCGGCCCGTCAGGCTGCGGTAAATCCACCCTGCTGCGCACCTTTAACAAGATGTTTTCGCTCTACCCTGAGCAACGTGCGGAAGGCAAGATCCTGCTGGATGGTGAAAACATTCTCACCGCAAACCAAGATATCGCGCTGCTGCGCGCCCGCGTAGGCATGGTGTTTCAGAAGCCAACCCCGTTCCCGATGTCGATCTACGACAACATCGCTTTTGGCGTGCGACTGTTCGAAAAGCTGTCACGTGCCGATATGGACGAGCGCGTGCAGTGGGCACTGACCAAAGCCGCGCTGTGGACAGAAACCAAAGACAAGCTGCATCAGAGCGGCTACAGTCTCTCCGGTGGGCAGCAGCAGCGTCTGTGCATCGCACGCGGCATCGCTATCCGCCCCGAAGTGCTGCTGCTGGATGAGCCATGTTCGGCGCTCGACCCCATCTCTACCGGGCGCATAGAAGAGCTGATTACCGAACTGAAAGAGGATTACACCGTGGTGATCGTGACCCACAACATGCAGCAGGCTGCGCGTTGCTCCGACCATACGGCATTTATGTACCTCGGCGAACTGATCGAGTTCAGCGACACGGATACGCTGTTCACCAAGCCGCATCAGAAGCAGACTGAAGATTACATTACCGGCCGTTACGGTTGATTTGACTGGAGAACACAATGGATAGCCTGAACCTAAACAAACATATCTCCGGCCAGTTCAACGCCGAGCTGGAGCACATCCGCACCCAAGTGATGACCATGGGCGGCATGGTTGAGCAGCAGCTGACCGACGCGATCACCGCGATGCATAATCAGGACGGTGAGCTGGCGAATAAGGTAATCGAAGGCGATCACAAGGTCAATATGATGGAAGTGGAGATTGATGAAGCCTGCGTGCGCATCATCGCCAAACGTCAGCCGACCGCCAGCGACCTGCGTCTGGTGATGGCGATCATCAAAACCATCTCCGAGCTGGAACGCATCGGTGACGTAGCCGAGAAGATCTGCCGCACCGCGCTGGAAAAATTCACCCAGCAGCATCAGTCGCTGCTGGTGAGCCTAGAGTCGATGGGGCACCACACTATTGAGATGCTGCACGACGTGCTGGATGCTTTCGCGCGTATGGACCTGAACGCGGCGATTGAGATCTACTGCGAAGATAAGAAAGTGGACCAGGAGTATGAGGGTATCGTGCGTCAGCTGATGACCTATATGATGGAAGACCCGCGCACCATTCCCAGCGTGCTGACCGCGCTGTTCTGCGCCCGCGCCATCGAGCGTATCGGTGACCGCTGCCAGAACATCTGCGAAATTATTTTCTACTTCGTCAAAGGCCAGGATTTTCGCCACGTCGGCGGCGACCAGCTGGATAAGTTGATAACCGGTGACGACAGCGGCGAAAACAGTCTAGGCTGAGCAACCGGATAATAATTAAATCCGGTAAACCCCCGGCAAAGCCGGGGGACTCCGAAAGGTTTGACCCTTAAGTCAGTCGCGCGAATCTGAAATCTCCGCCAAAGAGATGAGGATTCGTGATGAAAGACTACCAGAGCTTAAGCCATACAAAATGGGACTGTAAATATCACGTGGTTTATATCCCCAAACGCTGGAATCAGCGGTTATATGGTGCACTGCGGCATGAATTGGGCAAGATATTCCATGAGCTTGCGAACCAGAAAGGTTGTCAGATTTTGGGGCACTGTTGCAAAGAT
>NZ_MAYS01000420.1 GCF_001756855.1 Candidatus Erwinia dacicola
TCTTCTTTTCGATTCATCATTCATCTATCCTAAAAAGTTACTCGTGCGGATAACCGCGTGGTTATCTCTACGGATAAAGCATAAGAATATAAAAAGAACCTGTCAAACGTTCTTTTTGTGTTTTTGTGTTTATTTTATTTTCCAAAATATTTTCAATAAGATAGAAAGAAAGGAACGTTTCATGAGTAAAGAACTTGAACGTTCTTTTGTGAATGATGCAAAAGAACCTATCATCGAGAGAATTTTCAAGCTGGTTGAGCATTATGGCTCCAGAGCAGAAGCGGCGGCTGCATGGGGGATAAACATCAATACGCTGCAAAATTATTACAAGCGAAGAGAGCAGGCACCTGTGCCTAGAGAAATGCTACTAAGGCAGATTGCGGAGCGTGAGGGGGTTAGCGTTCGCTGGTTGGTTAGCGGTGAAGGTAACGCCCCCAAAAAGAACACGAAGAACACTGTATTTGAACGTGAGAACTCATTTGTGAACGATATTGATTTAAAGCTGCTAGCTCTGTTTGGAACGCTATCGTCAGATGAAAAGCAGGCTCTCTTTGAGGTTCTGGCCCGTAAAGGCATTGAAACAGCCCTTTATCTGCTTGACGAAGATAATATTAAGTTGCTGAAGATGGATCGTGTGGTGAAAGAGAAGATATTAGGCATTCAGCATAGAACGCCAGAGGATATGGCTCATGATGGCGCTGAGGCTAGAGAGTGTGATGCCGATAATCTTGGCGAAGCGCTCCCCCAGAGCCTAGCATCCAATAAGAAAGTAGGCTAAGTAATCGTAGACTGCGCTTTGGTTAGATGTAGTTGCATAAGCTTATGCGTACATTGAGCCAGGTCAACAGCTTAGCCACTTTGTTAAACGAAATTCAAAACGATTTAAACGCAGTTCAAACTCATACAAGTAACAATCATTCGAGTATCAAATACCGTTCTAAAAAATCAGTTTCAAATCATTTTATCGCGACGAGTATCAAACCCCATATTTCGACCAATGCCGCGCCAGTCAAAGGTTGTCGGCTTGCTTGAGGTATGCACGATCAGTATTAAAATGATTACCCCCCC
>NZ_MAYS01000421.1 GCF_001756855.1 Candidatus Erwinia dacicola
AGTCTTTGAAAAATAAGACCTTTCAATAACACGAAAGGCTAACTCATCAATATCTTTGCAACAGTGCCCTTTTTTGCACAATAAAGCCCTTTGCCGTCTGGCTTCAGCAGGCTTTCAGCTATTTGAGTTAGGGGGCGCTTTTTTCCGAAAAACCTTGATGAAATGTGCGGGACATCAAAAATCTGCTACGCCGTTCACAGTAAAATTTGCAACGAATCCGCGAACGGGACCAAACTCCTTGAAACGTTTCAGCGTTTTCGCTTTAGGCTGTTATCCGGGTGATGGCGCTTTTTTGTCAAATTAGATGAAACGATTCAAATGCAGCAGCGAGGAGAACCATGTTCCAGTTAGAACTCAACGCCATCAAGCTTGGTGCCCCGGCTGGTGACAAACAAAATGCCATTTGTCAGGTTGCTGCCGCGCTGACCGCAGCAGGTAACGTGGGCGAAGGCTACGTAAACGGCATGCTGGCGCGTGAACAGCAGACCTCTACCTATCTGGGTAACGGCATCGCTATTCCGCACGGTACCACCGATACCCGCGACTTGGTGCTGAAAACCGGCGTGCAGGTATTCCAGTTCCCGCAGGGCATTGCTTGGGGTGACGATCAGATCGCCTATGTGGTGATCGGCATTGCGGCGAAGTCTGACGAGCACCTAGCGCTGCTGCGCCAGCTGATGCACGTACTGAGCGATGACAGCGTAACGGAACAGCTGAAAACGGTCGACTCCACCGAGACTTTTCGCAGCATCCTGATGGGTGAGAAGCTGGCCGCCGAATTCAAATTTGATACCTCGCTGATTGCCACCGATGTTGCGACCTGCGATCTGATGACCCTGCAGGCGCTGAACGCCGGGCGTTTACAGCAGGCGGGCGCGGTTGATGCCTCATTCTTGACCTGCGTGATTGCCGGTAAGCCGCTGAACCTCGGGCAGGGCGTCTGGCTGAGCGACAGCACCAGCGGTAACCTCGCCAGCGCCGTGGCGATTTGCCGCGCTGCGGCCCCGTTTGATGTTAATGGTGAAACTGCACAACTGCTGATCACCGTATCCGTCGCCGATGACCAGTCGTTAACCGTACTGAACTATTTAAGCGACCTGCTGATCCAGCAGAAAGCCGATTGCCTGTTAAGCGCCGATGCCGCCGGGATCCTCGCGCTGTTGACCAGCGAAGTTTCCGGGCAGGCAGACGTGCTGACCGAAGAGTTCAGCATTCGGAATGAACATGGCCTGCATGCCCGTCCGAGCACCACGCTGGTCGGCGTGATCAAGCAGTTCAACTGTGATGTCACCGTGACTAACCTCGACGGCAGCGGCAAGCCCGCTAACAGCCGCAGCCTGATGAAAGTTGTGGCGCTGGGCGTAAAAAAAGGCCACCGCCTGCGCTTTACCGCCAGCGGTGAAGATGCCCGCGCCGCGCTGGATGCAATTGGTGCTGCTATCGCTTCCGGCCTAGGTGAGGGGGCAGCATGAGCAGACGCGTAGCGACCATCACCCTCAACCCGGCCTATGACCTAGTAGGGTACGTGCCGGAAGTTGAACGCGGTGAAGTCAACCTAGTAAAAACCACCGGGCTGCACGCGGCAGGCAAGGGCATCAACGTAGCCAAAGTGCTGAAGGATCTTGGCATCGACGTCACCGTTGGCGGCTTCCTCGGCAAAGAGAATCAGGACGGCTTCCAGCACCTGTTTAACGACCTTGGCATCGCCAACCGCTTTCAGGTGGTGGAAGGGTGCACGCGTATCAACGTCAAGCTGACTGAAAAAGACGGCGACGTGACCGACCTGAACTTCTCCGGTTCTGAAGTCACCGTTCAGGACTGGGACTGCTTCACCGCCGACTCGCTGACTTGGCTGGGTCAGTTCGACATGGTCTGTGTCAGCGGCAGTCTGCCAGAAGGCGTCGATCCGGATGCGTTCACCGAGTGGATGACGCAGCTGCGCACCCACTGCCCGTGCATCATTTTTGACAGCAGCCGTGAGGCGCTAGTCGCTGGCCTGAAAGCTGCGCCGTGGCTGATTAAGCCTAATCGCCGCGAGCTGGAAATCTGGGCCGGGCGCAAACTCCCGACATTACAAGATGTGATTGAAGCAGCACATGCGCTGCGTGAGCGGAGTATCGCACACGTGGTGATCTCTCTCGGTGCCGAAGGGGCGCTTTGGGTGAATGCTTCAGGCGAATGGATTGCAAAACCACCTGCCTGTGAAGTTGTAAGCACCGTGGGTGCCGGTGATTCAATGGTTGGCGGGCTGATCTACGGCCTGCTGATGCGCGAATCCAGCGAGCACACACTGCGTCTTGCAACGGCAGTGGCGGCGATGGCCGTCAGTCAGAGCAATGTGGGCGTTACCGATCGTACCCAGTTGGCCGCGATGATGGCGCGTGTCGACCTACAACCTTACAACTAACAGCAGGAGAAACCTAATGAAAACGCTGCTGATAATTGATTCTTCGCTGGGACTGGCAACGGGCTATCTGGCAAAAAACATCACTACTGCGGCTGCTGAAAAAGCCGGTCTGACGCTGACGGATAACCCCGCAGAAGCGGACCAAGTTATTGTTGTAGGTAAAAATATTCCGGCGGACAGCACACTGAACGGTAAAGCCATCTATCTGGCAGATATCGCGCAGCTGCTGCGCGAGCCTGCACAAGTGCTAGCGAAAGCGCAGACTGACGCCCAGCCGTACACGGCTCCAGTGGTGAGCGCGGCAGCAGCACCTGCTGCTGCCGTCAGCAAAGGGCTAAAACGCATCGTGGCCGTCACCGCTTGCCCGACCGGCGTGGCGCACACCTTTATGGCTGCGGAAGCCATCAACACCGAAGCGAAAAAGCGCGGCTGGTGGGTGAAGGTTGAAACCCGTGGTTCAGTGGGCGCGGGTAACGCAATCACTGCTGAAGAAGTGGCAGAGGCTGACCTAGTGATCGTGGCGGCAGATATCGAAGTGGACTTGGCAAAGTTTGCAGGTAAGCCGATGTACCGCACCTCTACAGGACTTACGCTAAAGAAAACCGCACAGGAACTGGATAAAGCCGTGGCAGAAGCCAAGCCTTACGAGCCGCAGGGCGGTCACTTTTCTGCTACGGGAGATAAGAAAAAGAAGGCCGGTGCCTATCGTCACCTGCTGACCGGCGTCTCCTACATGCTGCCGATGGTGGTCGCAGGTGGTCTGAGCATCGCGCTTTCGTTTGCCCTTGGTATTACCGCGTTTAAAGAGCAGGGTACGCTGGCTGCGGCGCTGATGCAGATCGGTGGCGGCAGTGCCTTCGTCCTGATGGTGCCCGTGCTGGCAGGCTTTATTGCCTTCTCGATTGCCGACCGTCCGGGTCTGACCCCGGGTCTGATTGGCGGGATGATCGCCACCAGCATTAACGCCGGCTTCCTTGGCGGTATTATCGCCGGTTTCATTGCCGGCTATGCCGCGAAGCTCCTCAGCTTGAAGGTGAAACTGCCGACCAGTATGGAAGCGCTGAAGCCGATCCTGATCATTCCGCTGGTTGCCAGTCTGATCACCGGTCTGCTGATGATCTACGTCGTGGGCACGCGGGTTGCGGGCATTATGTCCGGTTTGACCGCGTGGCTGGCGAACCTAGGTACCGCCAACGCGGTAGTGCTGGGTGCGATTCTCGGCGGCATGATGTGTACCGATATGGGCGGCCCGGTGAACAAAGTGGCCTATGCGTTCGGCGTTGGGCTGCTAAGCTCGCAAACCTACGCACCTATGGCAGCGATTATGGCCGCCGGTATGGTTCCACCGCTGGCGATGGGGCTGGCGCCGCTGGTTGCGCGTAAGAAGTTCAACAAGAGTCAGCAGGAAGGCGGCAAAGCGGCTCTGGTACTGGGACTGTGCTTTATTTCTGAAGGTGCGATTCCGTTTGCGGCGCGTGACCCGATGCGCGTTCTGCCTTGCTGCATCATCGGTGGTGCGGTAACGGGTGCGATGTCGATGGCGATTGGTGCCAAACTGATGGCGCCACACGGCGGTCTGTTTGTACTGCTGATCCCAAGCGCGATTACCCCGGTGCTGGGCTACCTCGCGGCCATTATCGTCGGTACGCTGATTGCTGGCCTAGCTTACGCGGTGCTCAAGCGCCCGGAAGCAGAAGCACTGGAAGTATAATCTTTGCCAACGGGCCGATCGAAAAAAATGATCGACCACTACACTTTCAGGAATAGGACTGTTGTAGGGGCGGACTTTCCTTTTCGGTCCGCGCGGTCCGCAAGTAAATGGTCGTATAGGCGGAGGATCCGGAATGAACCGCCAGCGATCCAGCGCAGGGTTTATGGTGACGGAAGGTACGCAAATTGAACCGCGCTGCCAGGGATATTCGTGGACCCTATGTGTATCCGCAGCGCAGCGCAGATTGCCGGCTGGAAAAAAGTGACTGAACCGGTACATCAGGAAGGCGGCACGATTTTCTGCCAGCTCTGGCATGTGGGGTGCGTTTTGCATAATGAACTTCAGCCGGGCAGGCAGCCACCCGTTGCAGCTGATAACGTCAGGGTGTTTATTGAAACCTCGCCCGGGGCCGGAATATTGACGGCACCTAGCGCGCCACGCGAGCTGACTACCGCAGAATTGAAAGATATTAGAACTTTATCGAATCGCCGCTGAGAATGCGAAAACTGCGGGTTTCGACGGCGTCGGATTACATTCCGCCAACGGTGATCGAGTCTGTCAAGGTGGTGTAAATTCACTTACTGCCTTCCGGTCCGGTAATGGGCCTGTTATGCGCTGAGTGGCAACGCGTCGATTACGTCGTCTTCAGCAGTGTGGTCTATCTCCGCCATGGTGTGCTGAGGCAGGTGGCGGTTCTGTAGCAGCCATTTTTCGTTCATGGTTAGGAGATTGAATCGCCTCTTCTGAGAGCGCCCAACCATGAATGTCAGAACGAACTATCCCTTTGATGCGGCGGTCGTGCGTAGGTTTAAGTATGAAAATGCAGTTTTTGTCGTGTTTTTAACCGGAAAGCCATTTT
>NZ_MAYS01000422.1 GCF_001756855.1 Candidatus Erwinia dacicola
CTAGGACAGCCCCTTAAATTTTACGGACGAAAAAGTGCTTAAGTTATTCGCAAAGTACACATCGATCGGTGTCATTAACACACTCATTCACTGGTTTGTGTTCGCTATTTGCATTTATGCGTTTCACACTGGTCAGGCACTTGGCAACTTTGCCGGGTTTGTCGTGGCGGTGTCTTTCAGCTTCTTTGCAAACGCCAGATTTACGTTCAAGTCCTCGACTACCACTCTACGCTACATGCTCTACGTAGGATTCATGGGCTCACTTAGCGCGATTGTTGGGTGGTGCGCAGATAAGTCCGGTATGGCTCCCATCGTAACTCTCATTCTCTTCTCCGCCATCAGCCTGGTGTGCGGATTTATCTATTCAAAGTTCATTGTCTTTAGGGATGCGAAATGAAAATTTCTCTGGTCGTTCCGGTATTTAATGAAGAAGAAGCAATTCCTATCTTCTATAAAACCGTTCGGGAATTTGAAGGCCTTCAGCAGCATGAAGTCGAGATAGTCTTCATAAATGACGGTAGCAAAGACGCGACAGAATCAATTATTAACGCACTTGCTGTTGCAGACCCGCTTGTTGTGCCGCTGTCTTTCACTCGCAACTTTGGGAAAGAGCCAGCTCTGTTCGCCGGGCTTGACCATTCAACTGGTGAAGCGATTATCCCGATCGACGTAGACTTGCAGGACCCTATCGAGGTTATTCCGCACCTGATTGAGAAGTGGCAGGCCGGTGCTGATATGGTTCTGGCTAAACGCTCTGATCGCTCTACCGATGGCAGACTGAAACGCAAGACGGCAGAGTGGTTCTATAAGCTGCACAACAAAATCAGCAATCCAAAGATCGAGGAAAACGTTGGTGACTTCCGTCTGATGTCTCGCGAGGTAGTTGAAAACATCAAACTCATGCCTGAACGCAACCTGTTCATGAAGGGTGTGCTGAGTTGGGTGGGCGGTCGCACTGATGTCGTTGAATACGCCCGCGCAGAACGCGTTGCCGGCAGCACCAAATTCAACGGCTGGAAGCTATGGAATCTGGCACTTGAGGGGATAACAAGTTTCTCAACATTCCCTCTCCGCATGTGGACCTACATAGGCTTATTGGTTGCTGGCGTGGCGTTCATCTACGGTGCGTGGATGATTATAGACACCCTCGCCTTTGGTAATGCCGTTCGAGGTTACCCATCCCTCCTCGTCTCCATTCTTTTCCTTGGCGGCATACAACTGATTGGTATTGGGGTGCTCGGGGAGTACATCGGAAGAATTTACGTCGAGGTTAAACAGAGGCCTCGTTATGTATTGAAGAGGAATAAATGATATGAATTACTTAAGATTTATATCTGACAGTAAATTCAGCAACAAGAATTCATTTTTGCTGTTGTTATCTGCATCTGCGCTTTTTATGCTGCCCATCATTAATGCAAACATATATTATGTTGATGATATTAGTCGGGCACAAACCAACTTTTTAGGATGGTCAGGGTTAGGAAGGCCCGTTTCAGATATTTTATTAATGATTTTTTCTCTAGGACGCCGAGCGGTAGATGTTTCTCCACTACCGCAGATTTTGTCTGTCTTTATTAATGCTGTTACCGCATACGTTTTGCTCAAGTGCATTAGTAAAGAAAGCACTGTAAACTCTGTTTTGATATCTGCAATTGCGATATCCTCTCCACTATATATTCAAAACATGGTATATAGATACGACAGCCTTTCAATGTCACTGGCTGTGTTATTTAGTGTATATGCATTCTACATTCCATTTGTTAAATATAGAAACATTATAATTGTTGCAGTCTCATTAGTTTTATCTTTCTGCTTATACCAAGCTACAATGCCTATATTCCCCATATTGATAATGCTAGGCGCATTCAAACTCAATAAAGAAAGCAAGTCATTTCTAACGTTTATAATAAAATGGGCTATTGTTTATTTAACATCACTCTTAGCCTACAAAGTAATTAGTGGTTTTTTTGTTACCTCTACCAGGGGTGACATGATTTTTTCACACGAGAACTGGATTGAAGCACTTAAATCAAACCTTGAGTCTTTTTATTGGCTTTATGTAAATGCGTATGGCCATCATGGAGATATTATAATCTCTTTCTTGGTTGTATTATCTTTTTCATTCATTGTTTTCTCCTTGCTTAAAAGAAATAACACAATTACCAATAATATATACATTATAGTTCAGGGGTTTTTAAGCATTACGTTCCCTTTGTTGTCATTAGCAGTATCAGCTATATTTATATCCATCCTTAGCGAGTCACTTATAGTGCCGAGGGTGGCTCTTGGGTTTGGATTTGCTATGGCATTTATCATTTACACCTTGCATGATAAGAATCATAACAACTTAATTATTTTTATTGCTTCTTCAATCGTTTTATTTATATCTATATGC
>NZ_MAYS01000423.1 GCF_001756855.1 Candidatus Erwinia dacicola
GTCGACTTTTAAATGGGTTCATGTGCTGCTCCTTCAACTAAACAGTGGCATCAGTTTACCGTCGCCAGATCTTTGCAACTGTGCCGCTGCAGCTGCATGCCGAAGGTCTGAGCATTAGCCAACCGCAGTACGGCACGACAATGACGTTCCGGCAGCCGGAGGTGTTTTAATTTACTGGTATACGGGGCGGGCATGCCCGGCCAGCCTCTCTTATTTGAATCCTTTCTCGCGCTTAATCAGATCGTACGCTGACTGAATCTCCTGTGCTTTCTGCTTCGCCATTTCCATCATCTGCGGCGGTAACCCTTTTGCCACCAGCTTATCCGGGTGATGTTCGCTCATCAGTTTGCGATGGGCGCGCTTAATGGTGGCGGCATCGTCGCTGCTTTTCACCCCCAACACGCTGCAGGCGTCCTCCAGCCTTGGGCCACGCTGAGCACCGGCAAAGCCGCCATGCGAAGAGCCACTGCTGTCCTGATAGCCGCCGCCAAACTGCTGGCCGCTTTCCATCATGCGCAGAAACTGATCGCACTGGGTGCGGGAAATGCCCAGCTCTTCGGCAATCACATACAGCACCTGGCGCTCGTTAGGATGCAGGGAGCCGTCGGCAAAGGCCGCCTGAATCTGGATCTCCAAGAACATGCGAATCAGATCGAAACGGCCAAAGCAGGCGCAGCGCAGCTCACGCAGTTTGTCGCGCAGCGGATAACCGCCCTCTTTGCCTTCACGGAACGCGCGCTGTGCCGAGGTGCGCGCTTCGCCATGCAGCTGCATACGGTCCATCAGCAGCGTTGCCATCTGGATATCCGCGTCCGTCACCCGCCCTTTGGATTTGGTTAAATGGCCCATCGCTTGGAACGTGGTGCGGAAAAATAGCATTTGCCGCGTCTGCTGGTTAGCAAAATACCCCTGACGATTTGGCGCATGCGCTTTATCAATCAAATGTCCAGCCAGCAGGCCAAAAATCACGCCCCAGAAGCCTGCACCGGACAATAATCCCAGCACAAGACCCAATACTTTTCCCCAATAGCGCATATACTCCTCAATTCACCATGCTGAAGGCTAAAAATTGCATTATCATACCTGTCATTTATCCCATAGCCTATTGGTACGCGGTCAAACAACTAGGATCAAGACTAGCGCAACGCGGTTGAATTAAGTTAGTCTCTGGTCGTTTGTCGGCATGATGCCAGTGATCACGGAATTCTCGATACCGCGTATGAAAAAAAGACTACCTACGTTGCTGTCCACCTTAATCGGTTCAGCGCTTTACAGCCAGCAGGGCCTAGCCGATGACCTCGCATCGCAATGTATGCTTGGGGTGCCCAGTTACGACCGTCCTTTGGTACAGGGTAAAACTAACGAACTGCCGGTAACCATTGACGCAGATAAAGCCAAAGGCAACTATCCCAATGATGCGGTTTTTACCGGCAATGTCGACATTCGTCAGGGCAACAGTCGCCTGCAGTCCGACGAAGTTCAGCTGCATCAAAGGATGCTCAGCGGACAAACCACTCCGACCCGTACGGTAGATGCACTGGGTAATGTGCGCTATGACGACAATCAGGTCATCCTGAAAGGTCCGAAAGCTTGGTTGAATCTGGATACTAAAGACACCAACCTCTGGAACGGCGACTACCAGATGGTGGGCCGTCAGGGTCGTGGTAAGGCAGACCAGATGAAGCTGCGCGGCGATAACCGCTACACCATTCTGGAAAACGGTACCTTTACCTCCTGTCTGCCGGGCCAAAACAGCTGGCGCGTGGCGGGTTCAGAAGTGATCCACGATAGCAACGAGCAGCTGGTCGAAATCTGGAACGCCCACTTCAAACTCGGCCCAGTGCTGGTGTTTTACAGCCCGTATCTGCAGCTGCCGGTCGGTGATAAGCGCCGTTCAGGTTTCCTGATCCCAAATGCCAAATACGGTAGCAACAGCGGCTTCGAGTTTATGCTGCCGTACTACTGGAACTTCGCGCCGCAGGCCGATGCCACCATTACGCCGCACTATATCAACCGCCGTGGCATGCAGTGGCAGAACGAGTTCCGCTACCTGACCATGGCCGGGGTCGGTCTGATGCAGTTCGACTACCTCGGCTCTGACCGCACCTATGAAGATAAGCATCCGACGGATGAAGACTCGAACCGCTGGCTGTTCTACTGGCACCATTCTGGCGTTTACGATCAGCACTGGCGCTTCAGCGCTGACTACACCAAAGTCAGCGATCCATACTACTTTACCGATCTCAACTCGGTTTACGGATCGACTACCGACGGCTATGTGACGCAGAAATTCAGTATTGGCTACGCCGATACCAACTGGGATGCCACGCTGTCAACCAAGCAGTTCCAGATCTTCTTAACCAATGCCAACAACGATGTCTATCGTGCCGAGCCTCAGCTCGATATGAATTGGTACCAGAATGATGTTGGCCCGTTCGATACTCATGTTTACGCGCAGGCGGTGAAGTTTACCAACGTTAACGAAAACTTGCCGGATGCCACGCGTCTGCACCTTGAGCCAACGGTGGACCTGCCAATATCGAATGGCTGGGGCAGCCTGAATACCGAAGCCAAACTGCTGGCGACCCACTATCAACAGGATGACACTGAGTATTACAACTCGCTGAACAACAGCAGCGCCGATAACCAGCCGAAGGGCACGGTTAACCGCATCATGCCGCAGTTCAAGGTTGACGGCAAGATTGTCTTTGACCGCGACATGGACTGGTCACTAGGCTACACCCAGACGCTGGAACCGCACGTGCAGTACCTTTACACTCCGTATCGCGACCAGAGCGACATTCGCGCCTATGACTCCACGCTGCTACAGAATGACTACACCGGCCTGTTCCGCGACCGCACTTACAGCGGGCTGGATCGCATTGCGTCGAACAACCAGGTTAGCACCGGCGTAACCACACGAATCTTTGATAACGATCTGGTTGAACGTTTTAATGCTTCCATTGGTCAAATCTACTCGTTCACCCAGTCTCGTACCGATGTGAACACCGTTGGTGAAGACGATCGCGGCAGCCTGATTTGGGCGGGTAACAGCTACTGGAAGATCAGCGATCGTTGGGCAGCACGCGGTGGACTGCAGTATGACACCCGTTTGAATGATGTTTTGCAGGGTAACACCGTGCTGGAATATCGCCGTGATGCGGACCGTATGGTGCAGCTAAATTACCGTTATACCAGCAAAGAATATGTCCAGCAGACGCTAACCGGTTATAACAACCCGCTGTGGCAGCAGGAGATTTCACAGGTAGGTGCAACCGCCAGCTGGCCAATCGCCGATGCGTGGTCCGTGGTGGGTGCTTGGTATTACGATACCAAAGCTAACCAGGCCGCTGACCAGCTGCTGGGCATGCAGTACAGCTCCTGCTGCTATGCTGTCCGCCTTGGCTACGAGCGCAAAATTAACGGTTGGGGAAACGACAACAGTAAGTACGACAACAAAATCTCGGTCAACATTGAACTGCGTGGTCTCAGCCCAAGTTATGGCTTAGGCACCGGTCAAATGCTGCGTCAGGGCATCCTGCCTTATCAGCGCGCTTTCTGATGTTGTAATGTTTGGTATGCCAACCCGCAGTGCGGATAGAAGAATGGGAAAAGTATGAAGAACTGGAGAATGCTGATCCTCGGTGCAGCCCTGACAGCCAGCACCGCGTTTGCAGCCCCGCAGGTCGTTGATAAAGTAGCCGCCGTCGTCAATAACGGCGTGGTATTAGAAAGTGATGTTGACGGCATGATGCAGTCAGTGAAGGGCAAGGCTCAGCAGGCTGGTCAGCAGCTGCCGGATGATAAAACCCTGCGCCATCAGATTGTTGAGCGTCTGGTGATGGACAATATCCTGCTGCAAATGGCAAAACAGGCCGGTATTCAGGTCAGCGATCAGCAGCTGGACCAGGCGATTGCTAACATCGCCGCACAGGACAAAATGTCTGTCGATCAGCTGCGCAGCCGCCAAGCCTACGACAGCATGAACTACGCCACCTACCGTGAGCAAATCCGCAAAGAGATGCTGACCTCAAAAGTGCGTAATAACGAAGTGCGTCGTCGCGTCACCATTCTGCCGCAGGAAGTGGACCAGTTAGCCACGCAGATGGCCTCACAGAACGATGCTGGCACCGAACTGAACATCAGCTATATCCTGCTGACACTGCCGGAAAACCCGACGCAGCAGCAGGTTGACGATCAGGAAGCGCTGGCAAAACAGCTGGTGAGCGAAGCCAAAAGCGGCGCTGACTTCGGCAAGCTGGCGATTACCTACTCGGCTAACTCACAGGTGCTGAAAGACGGTAACATTGGCTGGGGTCATCTTCAGGAGCTGCCATCGCTGTTTGCTCAGGCGCTGGTCACCGCACAGAAAGGCGAGATCGTCGGCCCAATCCGCTCAGGCGTTGGTTTCCAAATCCTGAAGGTGAACGACGTACGCGGTGACAACAAAAGCATTTCCGTCACCGAAGTACATGCTCGTCACATCCTGCTGAAACCGTCGCCGATCATGACCGATGACCAGGCGCGTCAGAAGCTGCAGGAAGTGGCAGCGCAGATCAACAGCGGCAAGCTGACCTTTGCCGATGCAGCGAAACAGCTGTCGCACGATCCGAGTTCCGCGAACCAGGGCGGCGATCTTGGCTGGAGCTCACCGGAAGTGTTCGATCTGGGGTTCCGTGGTGCCCTGCTGCGCCTGAAAAAAGGCCAGATGAGCGCACCGGTTCACTCCTCCTTCGGCTGGCACCTGATTCAGCTGATGGATACCCGTCAGGTTGATAAAACCGACGCGGCGAAGAAAGAGCGCGCTTACCGTCTGCTGTTCAACCGTAAGTTCTCTGAAGAAGCCCAGACCTGGATGCAGGAACAGCGTGCTTCTGCCTATGTGAATATTCTGGATGCGAATGCTCAGTAATCAACGTGTAGCGATCACTCCCGGCGAACCTGCCGGGAGTGGTCCCAATTTAATCGTTCAGCTGGCCCAGCAGGACTGGCCAGTTGAACTAGTTATATGTGCTAACCCTGAGCTGCTGCGCACCCGCGCGGCAACTTTGCATTTACCCCTTACGCTGCGCGAGTATCAGCCAGACAGCCCAGCCCAGCCGCAGCAGGCGGGCACACTGACCGTGCTGCCGCTTTCTCTTGCCCAGACCGTGGTCGCCGGGCAGCTGTGCGTGGAGAACAGCGGCTACGTGCTGGCGTCTCTTGCCCGCGCCTGCGACGGCTGTCTGAGCGGGGAATTTGCCGCGCTGATCACCGGGCCGGTGCATAAAGGGGGGATCAACGATGCCGGGATCATGTTCAGCGGCCATACCGAGTTCTTCGCTGAGCGTGCGCATTGCGATCGCGTGGTGATGATGCTGGCAACGGAGGAGCTGCGCGTGGCGCTGGCCACCACCCATCTGCCGTTGAAAGACGTTGCCGCCAGTATCACGCGTGAAAGCCTGCATGAAGTCATCACCATTCTGCACGACGACCTGCAAAGCAAGTTCGGTCTGGAGCAGCCGCACATCTACGTTTGTGGGCTTAACCCGCATGCGGGAGAAGGCGGCCATATGGGCCGGGAAGAGATCGATGTGATCATCCCGGCGCTGGATGAGCTGCGCCAGTTCGGCATTAAGTTAACCGGACCGCTACCTGCGGATACCCTGTTCCAGCCGAAATATCTGCAGCATGCTGATGCGGTGCTGGCGATGTATCACGATCAGGGGCTTCCGGTGCTAAAATATCAGGGCTTTGGTCGGGCGGTGAACATCACCCTCGGTTTGCCATTTATCCGCACGTCAGTAGATCACGGGACAGCTTTAGAGCTGGCTGCCAGTGGTCAGGCCGATGCGGGCAGCTTTAAGACGGCGCTTAACCTCGCCATTACCATGATTAAGAGCAGTAATGAATAGTCGCGTTTACCAGGGGCACTTTGCCCGCAAACGTTTTGGACAAAACTTCCTTAACGATCCCTACATTATCGAAAGTATCGTCAACGCCATCCACCCGCAAAAAGGGGAACTGATGGTTGAGATCGGCCCTGGCCTTGCTGCTCTGACAAAGCCGGTAGGCGATCGTCTAGATGCCATGACGGTGATCGAGATTGACCGCGATCTTGCCGCATGCCTGCAAACTCATTCGTTCCTCGGCCCTAAGTTGACCATTTTCCAGCAGGATGCAATGACCTTTGATTTCGCCGCCTACTCTGCGGAGAAAGGCCAGGCGATACGCGTGTTTGGCAACCTGCCCTACAATATTTCTACGCCGCTGATGTTCCACCTCTTCAGCTACATGGGTGCTATTAAAGATATGCACTTTATGCTGCAGAAAGAAGTGGTTAACCGTCTGGTTGCAGGCTCGGGCAGCAAGGCCTATGGCCGCCTGAGCGTGATGGCACAGTACTATTGCCAGGTTATTCCAGTGCTGGAAGTGCCGCCAGAATCCTTTACCCCGGTGCCAAAAGTCGACTCTGCCGTGGTGCGACTGATGCCGTACCAGGAGATTCCCTATCCCGTTGAGGATATCCGCGCGCTGAGCCGCATTACCACGGAAGCCTTTGGCAAGCGCCGCAAAACGCTGCGCAACAGCCTTGGTCACCTGTTCTCAGCTAACGTGCTGGCGGAGCTGAACATCGACCCGACGCTGCGCGCTGAGAACATCAGCGTGAAGCAATATTGCCAGCTGGCAAACTGGTTGGCCTCGCACACACAGCCACAGGAACAGTCGCAGGAGAACTGATCATGATCGATACGCCCCGAATTTGTGTCCAGGTGCAGAGCAGCTATATTGCATCGCAGTCAGCGCCCGAAGATGAACGTTATGTTTTCGCCTACACCATCACAATTCGTAATCTTGGGCGTATCCCGGTTCAGCTGATTGGTCGCTACTGGCTGATCACCAACGGCAACGGGCGTGAAATCGAAGTACAGGGGGAAGGTGTGGTCGGTAAACAGCCGCACATCGAACCCGGCGGCGAGTTTCAGTACACCAGCGGTGCCATTTTAGAAAATCCAATGGGCACCATGCAGGGCCACTATCAGATGACCGAACCTGATGGCTCTCTGTTCCTTGTCGATATCCCGGTTTTCCGCCTAGCGGTTGCTACCCATATTCACTAAATCTAGCGTTACTGCATGAGCACTTATTTAATCGGCGATGTCCACGGTTGCCACGACGAGCTACATTCACTTCTTAACCAAGTGGCTTTTAATCCTCAGGTCGATCAGCTGTGGCTGACCGGTGATCTGGTGGCGCGTGGACCGCACTCACTGGAAGTTCTGCGTTTTGTGCGCTATCTGGGCGACTGCGTAAAAATGGTGTTGGGTAATCACGACCTGCACCTGCTGGCAGTCTACGCCGGGATCAGCCGCAACAAGCCGAAAGACCGTATTACACCGCTGCTGGAAGCCTCTGATGCCAACCTGCTGATCAACTGGCTACGCCGTCAACCGCTGCTGCAGGTGGATGAAGAGAAAAAGCTGGTGATGGCGCACGCCGGTATTACCCCGCAGTGGGACATCGACACCGCCATTAGCTGCGCGCGTGAAGTGGAAGCGATGCTGAGCAGCGATACCTATCCGCTGTTCCTCGATGCGATGTATGGCGATATGCCTAACAATTGGGTACCGGAACTGAGCGGGCTGGCGCGCCTGCGCTTCAGCACCAATGCCCTGACGCGTATGCGTTTCTGTTTCCCGAACGGCCAGCTGGATATGATCGCCAAAGAAGCGCCAGACAGCGCGCCGCCCCCGTTGAAACCGTGGTTTTCCATTCCCGGCCCGGTGTCACGCGACTACACCATTGCCTTTGGTCACTGGGCTTCGCTGGAAGGCAAAGAAACGCCGGAGGGAATTATTGCGCTGGACACCGGTTGCTGCTGGGGTGGCACCTTAACAATGCTGTGCTGGGAGGATAAGCGGGTGTTTACTCAGGTATCGAAGCCTCGCCACGTAGGGGGCGGGCGGGCGCAATCAATTTGAGGGCCAACTGGAAAAAAGGGTTGGCCCCTACAGGGTAATGGCGGTCTAAAATCTCAAAGCAGAAGCTGTGCGAGTTTTTATCGTCAGCGTCATGAAACTCGCTGAAGGTTGACTGCCATTCATCCGGCTCGTAGTCCGGGAAATGGGTATCCCCTTCCACTTCAGCATCGATGTGCGTCAGATACAGACGGTCAGCGCGCGCCAGCATCTGCTCATAGATGCGTCCACCGCCAATCACCATCAGCTCTTCAACCTCGCCCGCCGTTTTCAGCGCGTCTTCAATCGAGGTTACCCAAGTGACACCTTCAGCATCGCCCTTCTGGCTGCTGATCACGATATTCAGGCGGCCCGGTAGTGGGCGACCGATGGATTCCCAAGTACGACGCCCCATAATCAGCGGTTTATTCAGCGTCTGCTTTTTAAACCACATCAGGTCAGCCGGCAGGTGCCACGGCATGGCGTTTTCCATCCCAATGACGCGGTCGACCGCCAAGGCCGCAATCAGGCTAATCATCAACTCAACTCAACAGGGTGTAAGATCGGTGCCATCATACGGAAAGGCGAAACTTTCGTCGATAGGAAAGCCCGGGTAATTTGGTAAAGATTTATCAGGGTATCGATTGCAGGCACTGTTGCAAAGATCTGGCGATGGTAAACTGATGCCACTGTTTAGTTGAAGGAGCAGCACATGAACCCATTTAAAGGTCGACATTTTGAGCGTCATATTATCCTGTGGGCCGTCTGCTGGTACTGCAAATATGGCATCAGTTATCGTGAGCTGCAGGAGATGCTGGCTGAGCGAGGGGTAAATGTCGATCACACCACGATTTATCGATGGGTTCAGCGTTCTGCACCTGAAATGGAAAAGCGGCGGCGCTGGTACTGGCGTCAACCTTCCGGTTTTGGCTCATGGCATCTCGATGAAACCTACGTGAAGGTCAACGGACGCTGGGCTTATCTGTACCGCGCCGTCGACAGCAGGGGCTGCACCATTGACTTTTACCTGTCTTCACGTCGTCACACCAAAGCCGCCTATCGCTTTATGGGTAAACTTCTGAATAATACGAAGCGCCTGCAAATTCCACGGTTGATCAACACAGATAAAGCCCCGACGTATGGGCGGGCGCTGGCATTGCTGAAGCGGGAAGGTAAATGTCCGCAGCATGTGC
>NZ_MAYS01000424.1 GCF_001756855.1 Candidatus Erwinia dacicola
CTTAACCGAATGCCATTGGACGGCGTGAAACCCCGCACGGCTATTGTGGCGGGATGACTGGTGCGCTGCGTTATCGGGGACACCTTTTTTCACTCTTTTACTGACAATATGCCTCACTTTTACCGCGCTTTGATAGGTTTGCCCCCTAGGTGTGCGATACACTCAGGCATCAAAAGTTTTACGGAGAAGTGTTATGGCTGATAACGCGCTGTCGCTGTTGCGCGCGATCAACTGGCCACGGAACTCATCACCCCTGCTAACCGCCCCCCTGCTCGACTGGCTGATGGAAGCTGATTCCATGACCCGCCGCTTTGAGCGTCACTGTCAGCGCGTGACGGTTAACCTGCTGCGTGAAAGGTTTATCGGCGCTGAGGAAGCTGGAGAGGATGCGGCGCTGCTGCCGGAAGAGTCTCAATATTGGCTGCGGGAAATCGAGCTGTGCGGCGATGGCGTGCCGTGGCTGGTGGCGCGAACCCTAGTGCCGGAATCGATCATCAACGGCCCGGAGCAAAAGCTCCAGCAGCTCGGCACCGTACCGCTCGGGCGCTATCTGTTTGCCACCTCGACCCTGACGCGTGATTTTATTGACGTGGGTTACAGTGCAGAACTGTGGGGACGGCGCTCGCGCTTGCGGCTGGCGGGCAAACCGTTGCTGTTGACTGAACTGTTTTTACCGCCTTCACCACTCTACGCCAGTCTTAAGGCAAAGTAGCATGGAGAGAACGTTGACAATGAGTAAGCTGTCGGCATATAGCCGCCTGATGCGCATCGATAAACCGATTGGCTCGCTGCTGCTGCTGTGGCCAACGCTGTGGGGGCTGTGGCTGTCCGGCATGCAGATGCCGCCGCTCAATGTGCTGCTGGTGTTCGTGCTGGGCGTGTTCTTTATGCGCGCCGCGGGCTGCGTGGTGAATGACTTTGCCGACCGTAAAATCGACGGGCACGTTAAGCGCACGCGCGGGCGTCCACTGCCGAGCGGCGCGGTCAGCAGTAAAGAGGCCAAAGTGCTGTTTGCAGTGCTGCTGCTAATCTCCTTTGCGCTGGTGCTGACCATGAACCGCCTGACTATCTGGCTATCATTCGGTGGCTTGGCGCTGGCGTGGATGTACCCGTTTATGAAGCGCCATACCCATCTGCCGCAGGTGGTGCTCGGTGCGGCGTTTGGCTGGTCGATCCCGATGGGCTGGGTGGCAGTGAGCGGCAGCGTGCCGCTGAGCTGCTGGCTGCTGTTCCTTGCCAATATCTGCTGGACCGTGGCCTATGACACGCAATATGCGATGATCGACCGCGATGACGACCTGAAGATCGGCGTGAAATCGACGGCGATCATGTTTGGGCGCTTCGACAATCTGATTAACGGTGTGCTGCAGCTGGCGGCGCTGGGCCTGCTGGCGCTGGTTGGCATGCGTGCCGGGCTGGGCAGTGCTTTCTACTGGTCGATGTTGGTGGCGGCGGGGTTGTTTGTTTATCAACAGAAGCTGACCGCCAATCGCCGGCGCGAGCTGTGCTTTAAGGCGTTTCTCAATAATAACTGGGTAGGCTTCACGCTGTTTGTCGGCGTGGTGCTAAGCATCTGGCAGTAGCAAATTTTTATCAGGCCCAAGGGCCGATCTTCTACGCGGATCGGGTGTCCGCAGATCCTGCCGTC
This sequence comes from Candidatus Erwinia dacicola, assembly GCF_001756855.1. Lineage (GTDB taxonomy): Bacteria > Pseudomonadota > Gammaproteobacteria > Enterobacterales > Enterobacteriaceae > Erwinia > Erwinia dacicola. The sequence continues at coordinate 1,649 of NZ_MAYS01000424.1, forward strand.
AGTCGTGCACGACCGCGCTCTCAATCGTCATCCGTACTTCCTGAGTAATCAGCTCGGCCAGCAGCTGATAAACCTGCTGCGTGCACTCGACCTGGGCGTCGCCAGAATCACTGATATAGCCCTCATCACGCAGCGTCAGCACCAGTGAAATAAACACCGCTTTATCAAAGAACTCCGGCGCGTTAATCCCGTGCAGTACCGACAGGCGCTGGGCCATGGTGCGGCTCTCTTTCTCCAGCGTGCCGCGGTTAATCGCAGGGTTAGCGCTGAGGATAGAAAAGGTAATCGCGTAACGCTGCAGGGTTTCACGGACGCCAGCCGCCAGCAGCTGCAGCGTGCAGAAACGACCCGGGCTCAGGCGCAGCGTGGTTTCATCGGCATTCAGCAGCCCCTGACGTGCCATCTCCGCGACCAGCGCATCCAGCACCGCAGGCAGTTTTGCAATATCCCAGCGCAGGAACAGCTCGGTCTTCAGCATCGGATAAACCACGCTTAGCTGGCGCAGCAATTCGACGCGATCGATCTCGCGGTGCTGCATCAGAATCGCGGCAATCAGCGACGGCAGTACCAGCATGTGATGAATATTGTTGCGGTAATAAGTCATCAGCACCGCCTGCTCGCGCGGCAGAATGACGATCTCACCGATGCTGTCCTGCTCCAGCTCGAACTTATTCATGCTCAGCGCATGTTCCAGCAGCGCTTCCGGCGTCATATCCGGCACGGAGGAATTCGGCGAGTAGGGCACGTTGCGCAGCAGCTGGATATAGCAGTCGAGCTGTTCAGTCAGCTGTTCACGCGTCATCGAACGCTGGCGCGAGGCCAGCAGCGCGGTCACGCACAGGTTCATGGCGTTAGCGGCACCAGCGTTGTTGATGCGCACCATCACTTTCTGGGCGATATCGTTGACGGTCGGGGTCAGCCACGCCGGGCGCTGGGCTTCGATAGGGTCAATCGCGCTACGCCACTCCGGCACCTGCTGGTTAAGGTAGGAGACCAGCGGCAGCGGCTCACCGAAGTTAACGTAGCCCTGACCGAGGTTGCGCAGCTTACGCAGCCCGCGCACCATCGACATAAAGCCCTCTTTCTCTTTAGTCGCACCGCGCAGCTCTTTGGCATAAGTCCCCACTTCCATCACGTGCTCGTAACCGATGTAGATTGGCACCAAGGTGATTGGGCGATTACCGCCGCGCAGCATCGCCTGAATGGTCATCGACAGTGTACCGGTTTTCGGGTCGAGCAGGCGACCGGTACGTGAACGGCCACCCTCAACAAAATACTCCACTGAATAGCCACGGGTAAACAGCTCGCCGAGATACTCACGGAACACCGTGGAGTAGAGCTTGTTGCCCTTAAAGGTGCGGCGAATAAAGAACGCACCCAAGCGGCGGAAGATCGGACCAGCTGGCCAGAAGTTCAGATTAATACCGGCAGCGATATGCGGCGGCACCAGACCCTCGTGATATAGTACGTAAGAGAGCAGCAGGTAGTCCATATGGCTGCGGTGGCAGGGGACGTAAACAATTTCGTGCCCGTCCTGCGCCAGCTGGCGCACGCGCTCGCCGCCATTAACGTTGATGCCCTGATACAGCTTGCTCCAGGTCCAGCACATAATGCGATCGGTGAGGCGAATCGCTTCGTAGGAGAAGTCGGCAGCAATCTCTTTCATCAGCTCAACGGCGTTCTGCTGGGCTTGCTCATGGGAGATTTTCTTACTGCGCGCTTCATCCTCCACCGCCTTGGCGATCGCTTTTGACTGCAGCAGCTTATTGAACAGGTCCTGACGCACCGGCAGACGTGGCCCGACGGCAGCCAGACGCTGGCGGGCAAAGTGCATACGCGCCACGCGTGCCAGCTTCTGGGCGATAATTTTGTCGGTGCCGTGCTCGGTGGCCATATAGCGTAAAGAGACCATCGGCGAGAAGCGCACAAAGCTGTCGCGGCCCAGCCATAGCACCGCAAAGAACTTCTGAATGCCGTTCAGCATCCGCAGATGCGGCTGTGCGTCGCCTTGAACCTCGCGGCCCGGCGAGCGCCCAAACATCACCGATACCGGTACCATCTGCACATCCAAGTCCGGATGGCTGCGGTGTAGGTCGAGATATTCATGGAACAGCTTGACTGACTCAAGATTCGGCACGAAATAGGGGAAGACGCGTGGGCCATCATGGATAAACACATGACGTGGCAAAACGGCCCCGTCTATCTCCAGCGGTTCCAGCGGATCGGGGAGATCCTGTTTGCGGCACTGCTCTCGCAGTGCAAGGAGATCGGCTTTTGAATCATAAGGCAGTACATACATAATAGGGCGCGACGTATCCAGCCCGAGCTCGACAGCCGGTTCGGCTGGGATCGCCTTGCTTTTTACCTGAAATTTAACTGGTAGATTCAATAAGTTATAATATAAATTACGCCAACCTGACATAGACAACATGAAGCCTCTTGTTAGCAAAGCGCCGCAAGCATACCAGAAAGCGCCAATAGATTCTGTGGTTTTGCAAAATGTGCGCTACCCAGACATTGACGTTCAACATCGCAAAGGGTTCCCTGATTATGGCAAATAACGTCACCGGATTAACCCGGATTATAAAAGCTGCGGATTATTTTTGAAAAGGATGGCACTATTGCAAAGATCT
>NZ_MAYS01000425.1 GCF_001756855.1 Candidatus Erwinia dacicola
TCCGGGGCTGGCCAGTGGGTTACTTTGTTTCGTTTCGAGTAAGGATGGGCGGCGTAGTATTGCCGAAATTACTCTCTAATAAATTCGGGGCTATTCATACGCAGGAAAGCGATATGTCTTTCCTGACCCGCCTAACTGACATGCTGGGAGCAATTGCCACCGTTAAGAACGGCAGTCTTCTGTTTATCCTGCCGGGTGGGGAGGTAACGGTAGGTGACCGCTGACAGGAAGGCGCTACCCTCTGCCAGCATTGACCGCACGAGCGGCGACCAGCATAGATTCTATATTGCCGATCGGGATGCATATACCGGCATTCGGGCTTACTGGCTGGATCTGAATTGTGGTAAAATTAGATAATTTAATAGATTTCATTCGAGCATCCTTCTTTTGAATTGGCTTCCGGTATAGTGCGCCGCCAATGCTCCCTGCCATGAGAAAGTTCCTTAACTTCCAAAAACGGCAATGATTAATCAAGGACATTTCGTCAATTATGATGTTTTTTTTCAGGTTCTGGTTTGCTGGTGGGAAATTTCAGGGAGAATGCCATTTTGGGCGGTGTGGCGGGTAGATAACAGCTGGCGGCGCGATGCTCTGCGCCGCCGGGCTTGACGTGGTCAGAATTACATCTGCACTAGGTTTTTAATCTCCACGTCCGGATTGACATCCGCTTCGTAGTCCACGCCGTCCAGACCGAAGCCGAACAGATGCATGAACTCAGTTTTGTAACCGACGAAGTCAGTCAGCTGCTTCAGGTTTTCGTCAGTGACGGTCGACCACAGTGCGGAAACCTCGTCCTGAACTTCAGGCTGCAGCTCTTTGTAATCGGCACGCAGGCGGCCGGCGTCGTCGAGGATCGGCGAAGCACTATATAGGCTCTCTTTGAACAGGCCGTAGACCTGCTCGATGCAGCCTTCGTGGGTACCTTTCTCTTTCATTACTTTGAACAGCAGTGACAGATAAAGTGGCATTACCGGAATAGCCGAGCTGGCCTGGGTCACTACCGCTTTCAGTACGGAAACGCGTGCGTCGCCGTTACCGTGCGCGGCTAGTTTGTCACGAATGGAAAGAACGCGTTTATCGAGATCTTTCTTCGCTTCACCGATTGAGCCGTTCCAGTAGATATCATGGGTGATCTGCTCGCCCAGATAGGTGAAGGCGGTGGTTTTGGCACCGTCGGCCAGCACACCCGCTTCCATCAACGCGTCAATCCACGTCTGCCAGTCTTCACCCCCCATTACCGCGACGGTGCCATCGATCTCTTCTTGGGAAGCCGGCTCCAGAGAGACGTCGGTGATGGTTTCTTTATCGGTGTTCAGCCCACGGGTCACCAGCAGTTTGCCAATTGGCTTCAAGGTAGAGTTAAATACTTCACCGGTGGTTGGGTGGGTACGGCGTGGCGCGGCTAGGCTGTAAACCACTAGGTCAACATGACCCAGATCTTGCTTAATTATCTCAATGGTTTTCTGCTTCACCGCGTCGGAGTAAGCGTCACCGTTGATGCTTTTGGCATACAGGCTTTTCTCCTCGGCAAACTCTTCGAATGCAGCAGAGTTGTACCAGCCCGCGGTCGCGGTTTTATTCTTTTCGCCCGCACGTTCAAAGAATACGCCCAGCGTATCTGCACCGCAGCCAAACGCCGCAGAGATACGCGCCGCCAAGCCGTAACCCGTCGAAGCACCAATCACCAGAACTTTTTTCGGGCCGGAAGCGATCTCGCCTTGCTGGGTAACGTAGTCGATCTGTTTTTTAACGTTAGCTTTACAACCCGCCGGATGGGCAGTAATACAGATGAAGCTACGGATGCGTGGTTTAATAATCATATTGACCTCAGTTTATGGAACTTTTTCATTAACTTTTTCATGAAATAAACGCGCCAGAATAGCGCGTAAAGCGCTTCAGGCAAAGTGCGGAAGCGCCGATCTGTCGCTTTGGCTTACTCTGTAAGCGCCAGTTGCTTACGGATTAAGCACTTTTAGTGCGCTGGCCTGATACTGCGCCATCTCCGCAGGCGGCACTATGCCGCCGCCAGTCGCCCAGACTAAGTGCGTAGCCCCAGTCAACGCCGCCGGACTGATGCCCTGCTGTGCCAGCTTTTCAGGCTGAGCGCTGATGCGCCACGACCCTGCCATTCCCGCCAGCGTCGACGGTTTCAACGCCAGCTGTTCATGCGGATACAGCAGCCCGATCAGCGCCTACATTTCGTAGGCCGGTGTGCACGCCCGGCAGCATGCGCGGAGAGTGCGGCGGCTAGGCAAAGATGCAGTGAACGCCTTCGCCAAAGGCCAGCTTGAGGCCTGAATCACCCTGGATAAATTAGAGGCTATACTTTAAACATGGTGGTTTCTATAACAATGACCAAACGTTACTCTTCGGAAGTCCGTAAACGGGCAGTTAATCTGGTGCTGGAAACTCAGCATGAGCATGCTTCGCAGTGGAAAGCGCTCCAAATATGTTGCATTAGCGTATTCAAAGCGCCTGAAGGATGTTGAAATCCTAGCGTGAGTCGGCACTACCAGCGACTCCTTGATAATGCGATGGCAGAGAGTATCAACGGGTTGTACAAAACGGAGATGATCCACCGCGGAAGCTGGAAAACCGGACGGAAGGTGTGAGTAAAAAGTTTGGGGCTGTCCTAGATAAGGTTTAAATTTTACCTTTAACTATCTGTTTTAAAATAGTTAATTGCTGTTTTGCACTTGGAGTGTTAAATCGCCACTCACATTCCTTCAGATACAGCTCGAAATGTGCCTTCGGAATACCGTTAAATTTACGCATGTGGCGCTTCGCCTGGTTCCAAAAATTCTCGATACCATTGATGTGATTTTGCCGGTCTTTTTTGTCG
>NZ_MAYS01000426.1 GCF_001756855.1 Candidatus Erwinia dacicola
CGGTAAAATGGAGACGAACCTGTTCTTTCAGGTCGTTGCTAAACGCTATGAGTCAGGCAGCGTGATCCTGACCAGCAACCTGCCGTTTACGCAGTGGTCCGGAACGTTTGGTGATAACGAAACGCTGACGGCAGCGATGCTGGATCGACTGCTTCACCATGCGCATATCGCCCAAATCAGCGGCCAAAGCTACCGACTGAAGGATAAGCTGAAAAGCGGTCAAATCCAGAAGAAAACGAAAGCAACAACGTTCGAGTAATTCAAAGGGGGTGGGTCAGTTTTACTTTGGCAGGGTGGGTCAGAATTCGATCGGTATTGACAAAAAAGTCGTCACCATCAAATCAAGGAAAGCCCTGCATTGCAAATACAGGGCTTTTTGTCGAAGCGTAGTCAAAATGTAGATGAAGATTAGAATAAATCCTTTTATTCCAATGTGTTACTGACTGGATTTCTTCACTACCCCTCTTTTGATTGGGACTACGTGAGTTTTGCAAGGGGATAGTGCACAAGGAGGCAACAGAAATCAGCAATTAAATGAAGGTGGGTCTCCGCCATTTGATTGCAGTACGAACAGGAAGGCGTAAAATGTAGATATGTCACTACAAGCGGGAGGGTGAATTATGGTTCCGATCACTATCAGCAGCCGTGAGTTCAACCAGGATGCCAGCAAGGCAAAGAAAGAAGCAAACAGGGGGCCGGTCTTCATCACTGACCGGGGACAACTTTCACACGTATTACTCAGCATTGAAGACTATCAGCAACTGACGGGCGGCAACGCGCCTCTGGCGACATTACTGGCGATGGCGGACGGGGAAGACATTATATTTTCGGCACCGAAAGCGGATCTGACGCCACGCCCTGCGGAGTTTGAGTGATGTATATTCTTGATACGAACGTGGTGTCGGACCTGCGCAAAGGTAGCCGGGCCGAAGGGCGAGTGGTCGAATGGGTCAATGCCCTGCCCACCGGGGCGCTGTTTATCTCAGCGATCACCGTGCTGGAACTGGAGCAGGGGATTCTGGCAATGGAGCGCCGTGACCCACACCAGGGTGCCAGATTACGGGAATGGTTTGAAAATCAGGTGTTACCCACCTTCGCATACCGCACCCTGGCCGTCGATGCGACTGTGGCCCGCTGCTGCGCAAGGCTGCATGTCCCCGATCCGCGCAGTGAACGGGACGCGCTTATTGCGGCAACCGCCTTGGTTCACCGTATGACCGTCGTGACGCACAACGAAAAGGACTTTGTAAAGACCGGGGTTCAGCTTTTTAATCCCTGGCAGGATTGAAAAAAGCCCCTCAATGGAGTTAAGGGGCGAGCGAGGACTCAACCTGCGTCTTTGCGCAGTATTTTTTCCAATTCTGTTGCGGGGATGTTCGGTGCTCATTGCGTTGCGCTCCGCCTCAGCCCTGCAACAGAATCGTTGCCACTAAAGGTACTTCTTGAATGCCCCCATCGTCACCGATACCGCCAGTTCCAGACCAAGCGCAACAGGGAGGATCAGCAGGTTGGGGTAGACTGCGAACGGCACTGACAGGTACAGAATACACGGGATAGTGGTGACCGGTTTTACAAATCGCTTGGCGTGATGGTAAAGGAAACTTGACTCATACCCGGCTCCATAGCGCCGTAAGTCACGATGCGCCAGGCCATCGACCGCGCCAACGGCCAGCACCAGCACAAAAAGCGATATCGACAGCACAAGAATAGGGCACTGTTGCAAAGATCTGGCGATGGTAAACTGATGCCACTGTTTAGTTGAAGGAGCAGCACATGAACCCATTTAAAGGTCGACATTTTGAGCGTCATATTATCCTGTGGGCCGTCTGCTGGTACTGCAAATATGGCATCAGTTATCGTGAGCTGCAGGAGATGCTGGCGGAGCGAGGGGTAAATGTCGATCACACCACGATTTATCGATGGGTTCAGCGTTCTGCACCTGAGATGGAAAAGCGGCGGCGCTGGTACTGGCGTCAACCTTCCGGTTTTGGCTCATGGCATCTCGATGAAACCTACGTGAAGGTCAACGGACGCTGGGCTTATCTGTACCGCGCCGTCGACAGCAGGGGCTGCACCATTGACTTTTACCTGTCTTCACGTCGTCACACCAAA
>NZ_MAYS01000427.1 GCF_001756855.1 Candidatus Erwinia dacicola
GAGTGCAAAAACGTTTTCCGCGCTACACTTCGTCGTCATCCAGTTTAACCGGTGAGGTGAAGTCGTCGGGTTTAATCGCCAGCAAATCGCAGCGCAGGTGGTCAATCACCTGTTCGGCGGTATTGCCAAGGAAGGCAGCGGACAAACCGGTGCGGCCAATCGTTCCCACCACCACCACGCCTGCATCGAGATGCTCCGCTAGGTCAGGGATGACTTCCTTCGGCAGGCCTTTTTCAACATGAGTGAATTTTTCATCAATGTTGAACGACTGACGCAGCGCTTTCATCGCCACTAAATGCTGACCTCGAATCGCATCGTTATACACGCTGGGGCCGAAGTCCGGCAGCTCAATCGCGATATTGATTGGCGTGGCGGGGTAAGCAGCACCAACCAGATGAACTTCAGTATGGTTAACGCGTTCCGCCAGTTCCAGCGTCTCTTTCACCAGCTTGGTATTAAGCGGATCGTGATCTTCACTGGCAAGGTTAACGGCAACCACCGCTTTACTGCTTTCCTGCCAGGCCTGATCTTTGACCATCCATACCGGGCAGGGGCACTTGCGCAGCAGGTGCCAGTCAGTCGGGGTGAAGACCACCGCCTGCAGCCAGTCTTGCTGGTGCGCCATCTTGATCACTAGGTCGTGCTGGTTATTCAGCACTTCCTGAATAATCGCTTCATACGGACGGTCATGCCAGATTACTTTGATATCAATGTGCACCCCGGCCACGAGATAGGCCTGCGACTGTTTGCGGATCCACTCAGTACGCTGGCTGATCACCTCTTTACGTATAGTGATGCGTTTATCGGGGGAGAGTAGGGTAGTCATCTCATAGGAGAAGTCATAAATAGGAAGAAAACAGGTAATTTTACCGCCAAGGCGCTGATTCAAATAGACAGCACGGCGAAGTGCAGGCTGGTCGTCCTGTTGTGGGTCGATAGCCACAAGAACGTTTTGGTACTGAGACATAACGATTTCTCCTTACGCTGAGCGCGTCAGTTTAAATTTAAAGATAGCCCAATCGCGGCAAAGGAAGAAGGGGGGAAATTGTTGCCGGATCAATAATATAACAAATATTTGACCCGGCAATTATCAGGCGGCAGTGTGGCTCTGGCCCGCAAGCTCCGAGAGGATTTGATGATTTTCAACGGTAATGTATTTGCCTTTCACTGCCAGCATGCCGCTTTTCTGGAAGCGACCAAGCAGGCGGCTGATGGTTTCAACCGTCAAACCGAGGTAATTACCAATATCGCTACGAGTCATGGTCAGGCGAAATTCACGCTGTGAGAAGCCCTGCTGGCTAAAGCGACGTGACAGACCATAAATAAACACTGCTAGGCGTTCTTCGGCGTTTTTCTTCGACAGCAGCAAGATCATTTCTTGGTCACCTTTAATCTCATCGCTCATCAGGCGCATTATCTGCTGGCGCAGGCTGGACATTTTACCGGAAAGATCGTCGAGAGTTTCGAAGGGAATTTCACACACCATGGCGGTTTCTAACGCTTGGGCAAAGCTGGGGTGAAAACTGGCGCTGATGGCGTCAAATCCGACCAAGTCTCCAGCAAGGTGAAAACCGGTAATCTGCTCATCACCCTGTTGGGTGATGGTGTAACTCTTAATGGTTCCTGAACGAATCGCATAGAGTGATTTCAGGTCATCACCGGCTTTAAACAGCGTCTGACCTTTCTGAATCGGTTTTTTTCGCTCGATGATATTATCTAGCTGATCCAGTTCGTGCTCGTTAAGCGTGAAGGGAATGCATAGCTGACTGATGCTGCAATCCTGGCAGTGAATAGCACAACCGCCTGATTGAATACGTCGGGTAACAATTCGCTTTTCCTGAATCATTATGTACACTCAATGATTAATTGACTGACACCAATTTTACATTTTTCGCTTACAGAATGGAACTCATCTGAGCAGTTTTAGGTACAATAAAATCGGGGGGTGTTATCAAGGAACATGAATGTAAATGCGGTATAAAAAATAGATTGGCACTGATTTTCTAACCTGAGCGCTGGTGCTAAGCAATACACCCTCAAAATTTGTACTACATATGAATTTATCTTAACTACGGTTTAAGCACTCATCATCACATACGCTGGGGTTAAAGTGCATACTGAACAGCGAGCCGCTGTTCCTCGCCTGCTTGCTCCGCAGCCTGACAGTCGCAAACGCTGACTTGATGGGATCCGTCGTCCTTATTGAAGCCCAGTTCGCAGCCGGAAAATAATTCTGGAAGAAATCAATCAGCAGGATACGCCACCTTTCTCTAATCCCCATACACCACAAATGA
>NZ_MAYS01000428.1 GCF_001756855.1 Candidatus Erwinia dacicola
CCCAGGGCGCGATAATCCGCTATATAACGGGATATTACAGCGCTATCAGGCCCCACTGGTATAACGGCAGTCTGACGCCCAACGAATCTGAGCGGCTGTACTACTGACAGTCTAATGCTGTGGCCAGTATTAGTTGACCACTACAGCCCCGGGGCGGGTGACAGATTGAATTCGCGCGTCACATCTTTCATACCAAAGGCTAGTGCACCAAGATCGTAAGCGTCAAGACATACCCCGCCGAGGGCAATACCGATCACGATGCGGGCGTTACTACGCGACTGGTTGCTGTTGTTGACCTGATGTGAGACATCCGCCGCCTAGCGAATGATAAAGGCTTCGCCTGTCGGCACGTTCCCTGCCAGCGCGACGGGCGCCGAAGAAGTGATTTCAGTCATGATGTTGAGTTTTATTTTCAGGAGTAAACTCAGAGCATAACGACGTGACTGGCAGAGAGAAATTCCAGCTGGTTATAAGTTACAACAAAATAATCAAAACCGGGCAGCCGGGAATTACCGCCAGTATTTGCGCTCAGGGACGAACGATGAAGGTGTATCCAGCCAGCATCATGCCGCCGACGCCTCCAACGGCCATCAGCAGAAAAATAAACACCACACCAATTTTTTGCCAGTTCATAGCGAGACCTGTTTTCTCAAGGGAGGGCGAAGTGTAGCGCCTTCGCCCAGCGGAATTAAGCTGAAAGCGGCATTTTATTGCCCGCTGCCCGCCTGCTTAGAGAAAAACAACGTGACGCATGCCATTTCAATACCAAATCAACACCAAATTTCTTCATTGAGGTGACGTTCATCAGGTGCTGCACATCCTGCTAGTAAATCTAGTCGTCAAAGTTCAGTTTGTAGCTGTTGTCATCGTTTTCACCGTCATGGTATAGCGTAAGTTAAAGGCGTTGCCACGGGAGTGCCCCTGCGCGATGCCGATAATATCCCCAGCGGTACCGACATAGCTGCCATCGCTCAGGCGACGGATATACCAGCCGCGGTTCTGCTTCTCGCCGTCATCATAGATAAAATTTTCATCTAAGGTCAGGGTATCGCCGATCACTTGGTCGTTAATGATCACTTCGAAGCGGCGGATCTGCTTGCCGCTGTAGTCCTGTACCATCCCCTAGGCGCAAGAGTCGCCGTTGAACTAGCTGAAGATATCGATTTTCGGCTGGACTTGCTGATAGTTCTCAATTTTGGCACCGCAGCCCGCAATTAGCAGGCTTAGCGTCAGCAGCAGGAATTTCTACATGGTTAACCTCCGGTCAGTTTGAATGACCCCGGATAAATTAGAGGCTATACTTTAAACGTGGAGGTTTCTATGACAATGACCAAACGTTACTCTCCGGAAGTCCGTGAACGGGCAGTAGTTAATCTGGTGCTGGAAACTCAGCATGAGCATACTTCGCAGTGGAAAGCGTTCCAGTCCATTGCACCACAGATTGGCTGCATACCCGAGACGCTGCATCTGTGGATAAAACAACATGAACAGCGGCTGACGGTGAAAAACAGCCTCAACGCGGATGAACGTCAGCTGTTCAAGGCGCTGAAGCGCGAGAACCGTGAGCTTCGACGCAGCAACGATATTCTACGACAGGCATCAGCATATTTTGCCCCGGCGAAGCTTGACCGCCACTGCAAGAAATAGCGTCGTTAACGGTGCCGCTGATGGAACATCATGGGGTCGAGCCGGTATATTTGTCACTATATTTCGCCAGCACTCCATCGAACGCCTTATTCGCTGAATCCCGCCCCCCGGACAGCCAGATTTCACCCAGTTCGCTTTTCACCTTTGGCTGTACTGACTTTGGTCGCGCGGCCAGCACGTTAGCAGTTTTATGCACCAGACACCGTTGGTGACGGGTGTCCGGAAACACCTTCGCCAGCGCTTTCCAGAAACCCATGGCACCATCACCCGTTGCCAGCTTCGGAGATACCGTCAGGCCGCGGAGCAAGCGGGCGAGAAACGGCGACTCGAGGGCGACGACGCTGGCGATGGTATTCAGCTCCAGTCAGCACAAAAAAACTGGAATCGACTTAAGGGTTTCGAGCTGTTGACTCTGGTGGTCA
>NZ_MAYS01000429.1 GCF_001756855.1 Candidatus Erwinia dacicola
CTCGAATCCCCATACACCACAAATAACCATAACTCTTATGTTATTGCTTGTCGCCGTGCTGATCGCGATGATGGGGTTTGCTCTGGTACGCCACTGGAAGGTACAGAAAGGAAAAAATACTGTCGCGAGCCCGCACCACCTCCATTGCCGTCGTTAATATCTCTTTTTTGGATGACAGCCTCACAGCAGTGTTTTCCCACCTGCTCTGCACAAGTTATCTAGGAACGCAGGTTTCTGGATAAATTGTTATCAAATGCAGTATACTTTATCCCCTTCTTTTTTAGCGCTGCCATTTCCGGTAAATTTTCCGGTGGGCGGCGTAGTGACAACGGCCAGCGCGCAAGCGTTGATCTTTTAGTAAATTAAGGTAACTCTTTGAATATTCAGAATATTCTTTCAGGTAAAGTCAGTCAGGCGATGATCGCAGTGGGTGCTCCGGCTAATTGTGAGCCTCAGGTGCGTCAGTCGGCTAAAGCACAATTTGGTGATTACCAAGCCAACGGCATGATGGTAGTGGCTAAATCGCTGGGCATGCCGCCGCGACAGCTGGCAAAAAAGGTTCTGGAGCAGCTGGATCTCACCGGAATTGCGCAGAAAGTGGAGATTGCCGGTCCGGGCTTCATTAATATCTTTCTCGACCCGGTATGGATTGCCAGCCAGATCGACAACGTGCTGACGGCACCTAAGCTCGGCGTGGCGGATGTCACTCCGCAGACCGTGGTGATCGAATATTCTGCCCCTAACGTCGCCAAAGAGATGCACGTTGGTCACGTTCGCTCCACCATCATTGGTGACGCCGCCGTGCGCACGCTGGAGTTTCTCGGCCATAACGTGATCCGCGCCAACCACGTCGGCGACTGGGGCACCCAGTTCGGCATGCTGATCGCCTTCCTCAAAAAGCAGCAGAACGAGAACCACGAAGAGATCGCGCTGGCCGATCTCGAAGAGTTCTACCGCGAAGCGAAGCGCACCTACGATGAAGACCCGGCCTTTGCCGAGTGCGCGCGTAGCTATGTGGTAAAACTGCAGGGCGGTGACGAATACTGCCGCAAGATGTGGAAACGCTTGGTTGACATCACTATGTCGCAGAATCAGAAAATTTATGACTGCATGAACGTCACCTTGACGCGCAACGACGTAATGGGTGAGAGCCTGTACAACGACATGCTGCCAGGCATTGTCGCCGATCTGAAGGCCAAAGGGCTGGCGGTCGAGAGCGAAGGCGCCACTGTGGTGTTCCTCGACGAGTACAAGAATAAAGATGGCGAAACGATGGGTGTGATCATCCAGAAAAAGGATGGCGGCTATCTTTACACCACCACCGATATCGCCTGCGCCAAATATCGTTACGAGACGCTAAAAGCGGATCGCGTGCTCTATTACATCGACTCACGCCAGCACCAGCATCTGATGCAGGCGTGGACCATCGTGCGTAAAGCCGGTTATATTCCGGATTCGCTGCCGCTGGAGCACCACATGTTCGGCATGATGCTGGGCAAAGACGGTAAGCCATTCAAAACCCGTGCTGGCGGCACCATTAAGCTCACCGACCTGCTGGATGAAGCGGTTGATCGCGCCACTAAGCTGATTGGTGAGAAGAACCCGGATATGCCAGCAGACGAGCTGCAGCAGCTGGCGGAAATCGTCGGCATCGGCGCAGTGAAATACGCAGACCTGTCAAAAAGTCGTACTACCGACTACATCTTCGACTGGGACAATATGCTGGCGTTTGAAGGCAACACCGCGCCGTATATGCAGTATGCCTATACCCGCGTGCTGTCGGTGTTCCGTAAAGCCGGGATTGACGAACACGGCATCAGCGGCAAAACGCGCATCAGCGAAGAGCGCGAAGCGGCGCTGGCCGTGCGTTTGCTGCAGTTTGAAGAGGTGATTACTCAGGTCGCGCGCGACGGTATGCCGCATGTGATGTGTGCCTACCTGTACGATTTGGCGGGCCGGTTCTCCGGATTCTACGAGCACTGCCCGATCCTAAATGCCGAAGATGACGCCATAAAGCAGAGCCGTCTGCGACTGGCGCTGTTGACCGCCAAAACCCTTAAGCAGGGTCTGGATACGCTGGGCATTCAGACGGTAGAACGGATGTAATCGCGGCGGGCGAGGCATGCCTCGCCCCTACCAAACCCCGCCCCGGGGGCGCTGCCATGCCAAGCACCGCCCGCCGCTAGGCTGATCCCCGGCAGCAGCAGTAACAGCGATAACGCCTTCATTAATGATCCCCGATGGTGGAAGTCATGCGGATATTGCGGTTGTCGGTCAGCTCCATATTGGAGATCACCATCAGCTGCGGCGGGCCAACAGTGCCCGCAGCGGATGATTGACCAGCAGGCGCCCCCAGCCCCGACTCCAGCCCGATAACTTGCACTTTCCATTGCCCGGGAAACCACTGTTGG